>DASXVO010000087.1 GCA_036504215.1 Vicinamibacterales bacterium
CTGGCCGACTACCTGATCGGCAACCGCATCCGCTACGTTACGGCCGACTACTGGGACGCGTACGTCCTGGACTTCCTCACCCGAGAGCGGGTGATCGTCGCGTCCACCGGCAAGATCCGGGTGCCCGAGTACCAGCAACTCGTCGCGGAACACCCCAAGGGACTCGTGTCGATCGAGCGACAGCCGTGTGAGGGACAGACGCGCGTCTCGCTCTGGTGCGTGTCGGTCGTGCCGGATCCGCCGAATCACTGAGCGCCGGCGCCCGCTCCTGCGGCGTGTGCTACCATACCCGCCCGATGCGCTGGGAAAGGTTCAGGGAAACGACCGTCGTCTGGACCGCGGCGGCAGCGCTCGCGGTCGTGATGACCTACCCGCTGGCCTTCGGCCTCGGCCGGCTCGGCCGGCTCGACACCGGAGACGGGCGTTTCAGCATCTGGAACGTGGCCTGGGTCTCGAGGGCGCTGCTCCACGACCCGGTGCACGTCTTCGACGCCAACATCTTCTATCCGCACACCGGCACGCTGGCCTATAGCGAGGCCAACCTGGTGGCCGGCGCGCTCGGCGCGCCCGCATACGCGCTGACCGGCAACGCGTATGCCGCGCACAACACCGCCGTGCTGTGGGCGTTCGTGCTGTCGTCGGTCGGCATGTACTATCTCGCCCGCTATCTGACCCGCAGCAGGGCCGCGGCTGGCGTGGCCGCCATCTTGTTCGCCTTCTGCCCATTCATCTTCGCGAGGACAGCGCACATTCAACTGCTCATGACGGCGGGCCTGCCGTTCACGCTGCTGGCATTCCATCGCGTCGTCGATCGGCCCGAGACGTGGCGCGCGGTCGTGCTCGGGATCGCCCTGTGGTTGACCGCGCTCGCGTGCGGTTACTACGGCATCTTCGCAGGGTTGATGGTTTCGTGCGGCAGCCTCTATTACCTGACGGCGCGGCGTCGCTGGCGCGACTGGCGCACCCTGGCCGCGCTGGCAGGCGGAACGACCGTGGCCGCACTCCTGACGTGGCCATTCCTCAGACCGTATTTCTCGCTGACCGGCAGGAGCGGTCCCTTCCGTGCGCTCGAGGAAAGCAGTCAGCACTCGGCGAACTGGGGCGCGTACCTTGCCGCCGCGGGCCTGGGCGACCGGTGGCTGCAGGCGTTCGCCGGCAGATGGCAGGAGGTGCTCTTCCCGGGCATCATCACGCTGGTCCTCGCGGCTGCCGGAACGTGGATGGCGCTCACGCGCCGGGCGGAACGAGGCCACCGCGAGACGGTCGGGTTCTACCTCCTCCTCGGGGCCGTCACGTTCTGGCTCTCGTTCGGGCCGGCCGCCGGCCTGTACTCGCTGGCGTACCGGTGGGTGCCGGCCTTCACGCTGATGCGGGCGCCCGGACGGTTTGGGATCATGGTGACACTGGCCCTGGTCGTCATCGCAGCCCACGGCCTCGCCGCGCTGCTGGCCCGACGACGTCGCTCGTGGGCAGTCGCCGCCGTGATCGGTCTCGCCGCGCTCGTCGAACTGGCGCCGATCCCGCTCAACTACCGCGACGTTCCACCGCCACCCGAGCCATACGTGCTGCTCGCCCATCTCCCGCCCGGACCCGTCGTCGAGTTCCCATTCTTCTACAGGGAGCAGGACTTCCATCGCCACACGGTCTACATGCTCGCATCGACCGCGCACTGGCTGCCGCTCGTGAACGGGTACAGCGATTACTTCCCGCCCGATTTCCTCCAAACGGTGATCCCGATCAGCTCGTTCCCGAACGAGGAGTCGTTCCGGATCCTGCGTGACCGCCGCGCTCGGTACGCGGTGTTCCATCTCAACTACTACGACCGCCGGAGTTGGCCGAAGGTGCTGGCGCGCATCGAGCAGTACCGGCCATACCTGCGCCCGCTCGTCACCGGCGGCGACATCTGGCTGTTCGAGATCGTCGGCTGGCCGTCCTGAGGCCCCACAAATCCCTGCTATCATGCGTCACATGCGGGTCACCCCTCGCGTCCGGGAATTCGTGCTGATCGTTCTCGGTTTCGCCGTGCTCACGGTCATCATGACCGCGCCGCTCAGCTATCGCGCGGCGAGCGTGGGACCGATCAACACCGGCGACGGGCAGATGAGCATCTGGAACGTGTCATGGGTGGCGCGCGCGCTCGTGCTCGATCCGCTGCACGTCCTCGACGCCAACATCTTCCATCCGCACTCGGGCACGCTGGCCTACAGCGAAACCAACCTTCTCGCCGGCGTGATCGGCATTCCGGCGTGGTGGATTTCACGCAACCCGTACCTGACGTACAACGTCACCGTCTGCCTGTCGTTCTTCTTCTCCGCCCTGGCCACGTTTGCGCTCGTCCGCCGGCTGACCGGAAGCCGCGAGGCCGCCGTCGTAGCAGCCATCTGCTTCGCGTTCGCTCCCTTCGTGCTGGTTCGCTACGCGCACATCCAGCTGATGATGACCGCGGTCCTGCCGGTGACGCTGCTGGCGTTCCACTGGTTCATCGACCGCCAGACGCCGGGCGCCGCGATCGCGCTCGCGTTGGCCCTCGCCGCGGCAGCCCTGGCCTGCGGCTACTTCGGGTTCATGGCCGGCCTGGCCGTTGGGCTGGGGTTCATCTACTACGCGGTGGCGCGGGGAACCTGGCGCAATTGGCGATACTGGGCGCTGGGGGCCGGAGCGGTGGTCACGTCGGCATTGATGGTGCTGCCGGTCTTCTCCGCATATCTGCCCCTGCTCGGCAGCCAGGCGCCGTTCCGGACGGTCGAAGAATCTCGGCAATACTCTGCGACCGTGCCCGCGTATCTCAGCTCGACCACGCACCTGCACCGCGCGGTGCTGGATGCCGTGGTCGGCTTCGATTCGGAGCGGATCCCGGAACGCATCCTCTTCCCGGGCTTCGTTGCGGGATCGCTTGCCCTCGCCGCATTCGCAGTCGCCCGGCGGAAGGTCTCGAACACGGCGCCGCCCTCCAGTCAGACGCGGTTCACCTCGAGTGAGCGCGAGGCGGTGGGCTTCTACGCGCTGCTCGCCGCGTTCGCGGCGTGGGCCTCGTTCGGACCGGCGGGAGGGTTGTACACGCTGGCGTACCGATTCGTCCCGGCGTGGACGATGATGCGAGCGCCGGCCCGGTTCGGCACGCTGGTGACGTTGTCGCTGGCCGTCCTGGCCGGGCTGGGGCTCGCGGCATTTCTTCGTGGCCGCACCAGGCCGGCGATGACGGCGGTGGCCGTCGCGCTCGTGGCGGTTGCGGAACTGGCCGCGTTCCCCCTGGATGCCCGGCAGGCGCTGCCCGTTCCGCCAGCCTACCCGATGCTGTCCCGCCTGCCCGCCGGGGCCGTCGCCGAGTTCCCGTTCTTCTACCTTCCGACAGACTTCCACCGGCACTGCCTCTACATGCTGTACACGACCGTGCACTGGCACCCGATCGTGAACGGCTACAGCGATTACACGCCGGAGGACTTCAAGGCCATCGACATCAGCACCTTCCCGTCCAGAACGGCCTTCGGCCTGCTGCGGCAGCGTGGCGCCCGGTACGTCGTATTCCACCTCCGGTTCTACGACCGGCGGAGCCGCGAGAAGCTGATGGATGCGATCTATCGCTACCGCGACTACCTGCGCCCGCTGACACAGGCCGACGACGTGTGGTTGTACGAGATCGCGGCGTGGCCCTAGTCAGGGAAAGAGGAGCAGCGCCACCATGAGCCTCACGACCGCCTGCCGCCATCGATCGGGCCGGGCCTTCCCGGTGTTCGTGTTCATCGCCATCCTGTTCCTGCCATGGCCTGACGGCGGCGGACGGTTCTTCTTCAGGTGCGTGGCGACTACAACTCTCAATCTCGCCACGAGCCCTCTGAGGCTGCTGCGTGGGTTCGATGCCTTTCAGGCCAACCTGAACACGCCCCAGGCAGGCGAATACGTGCTCCCCGGACGGGTCCGGGACATGCTGGCGATCCTCCGTGGCCCCGGTCGTGGCGTGAAGCGCTATCAGCTCTCCGAGTCGATCGCCGCCAACGACTGGGTGATGCAGCAGATCGTGGCGTCTTCCTGGCCGCGAACACTCGAGAGCGGTGCGCACGCACGGTTCGTCCTCGATCGCGATCCGGCGATGCCCGGTTGCAGTGTGATGGGCCGGCAAGGGGAAGTGGCTCTTGTTTATTGTCCTTAGTCTCTTCTCGCTCGGCCTGTTCCTGGCCGGCTGCGTCCCGGCTTCGTTCTCCAGAGCCCGAGGCCGTGTCCTCGAGCAGGTGGGTTTGGCTGTCGGGCTCGGCATCCTCATCGACTACTGCCTCGTGTTGACGGGACAGAGGCTGACCCTCGTCCTCGCTGCCGGAATCGTCCTGGCGTCGTGGGGCGCGGTGAGACTTCTCCGTGACCTCGCCATTCGGCGAAAAGACGGGCTCGGCCGCGGCTGGATGACCGTGGCCACGGCCGGTCTCATCGGCGCCCTTCTGACCGTCTACTATCTTCAGATCGTGTCGGAGCCCCTGCTCCGCTGGGATGCCCGTTCGATCTGGTTCTTCCATGCCAGGATGATCTGGCTCGAGGGCGCGCTCCGTCAACACACCGGCCTGGCCCATCCATCACTCGCATTCTCGCATCCTGACTATCCGGAGCTTGTCCCGGCCCTCGCCGCTCAACTGGCGCACGTGAGAGGTTTCTGGAACGAGTTCTTCCCGAAGAGCAGCCTTGTCGTGATGCTCGTTCCGCTGGTCTTCTGGGTGTTCAGTTTCCACAAGAACAGCGTGAGCTTCCTGCTGCTGGTCCTGGTCTGCTTCTTCAGCCTGGATGCCTGGCTGTGGAACGGTTACATGGACGGCTACCTGGCGATGTACTGCGGGATCGGGCTCCTCCTGTTCGGCCGTTACCTGTCCGAAGGGAGAGATACGGACCTGTACTCCGCGATGTGCGCGCTGGGGATTGCCGCCTGCCTCAAGAACGAGGGGCTGCTGTTCGTCTCGTGCTTCGGGCTCGCGCTTCTCTGGATGAACGTAGGGCGTCCCCGGCTCTTCGTCCGGCAGGTGGCCAGGCGCCTCCGGAGAGACTCACACCTCGTGACGGTGCTGCTCCTCGCCATGGCGCCGACGGTGATGTGGACAATCTGGCGGCATGCCTGGACCCTTCAGAACGATCTCACGGCCGATGTGCCGGGTAGCCTGTGGCGCCTGTCGAGCCGCGTCGCTGACGGCGTCTCTCTCCTGCACGTTCTCGACTATCTGGTCCTGCGGGCGACCGCGATTTGGATGGTGGCTGGACTTCTCGCCCTCACCGCTGCGTTCTCGATCCACCAGCGGTTGACGCTGCATCACGGGGCTATCCTGGCGGCGACGACCTCGGTGCTGTACGTCTGCGGGATATCCATCGCGTACATGGGCACACCGTTGGACCTGGATTTCCATCTGTCGACGTCGGCCGGAAGAACGATGGCGACAGCGAGCATGGGACTGCTCGTCTGCCTGTTCTTCCTGCTGTCGGATCTCGAGGCGGGTGAGCGGCCGGCGGAGACGGCTACTTCTTCTTCGAACTGATCTTCTTCCTGGGCGGGGCGGCGGGCTTCGGCTTCGGCTTGCCGCTGCCCTTGGCCGCCGACGACGCCTTCGATGCGCCTCCGGCCGCCGCACCGGCCTTGTCCTCGCCGTAGAGACGCCGATAGTCTTCGGCCGACCCGATGATCTTCTTCACGTAGCCTTGCGTCTCGGGAAAGGGAATGTCGTCGATGAACTCGTCCGCCTCGAGTCCGGGTCTGTCGGACCTCCAGGCGGCCACGCGATTCTCGCCGGCGTTGTAACTGGCGAGCGCGTAGTGCGCGCCGCCGAACCGGTGCACGAGCTCGGCGAAGTACGCGGTGCCGAGCTGGATGTTCACCTCGGGTGTGGTGAGCGAACCAGCCGAGAATCGCCGCATGCGCAGTGTCCGCGCGTAGTGCCGACCGGTGGACGGCAGCACCTGCATCAGGCCGATCGCGTTGGCGGCCGACTTCGCAACCGCATCGAACGACGATTCCTGGTTGATGAGCGCCGCCACCAGATACGGGTCGAGGCTGTGCGCGTGCGCGTACCGCTTGATGAGCGGCCAGTAGTCCACCGGGAAGATGATGCGCAGGACCTCGTTCGGCAGGTGCGTCGCGTGCGCCGCCATGTATTGCGGGTACGCCCGTTTCATCGCGACGATGCCCCGGCGCAGATCGCCCTGCTTGTTGTAGACCCAGCCGAGGGTTGCGCTCACCGGCGGGCTGTCGCCCCACGTCCGCTGCGCGTAGAGCAACTCGTCACGCGCCTGGTCGTACAACCCGAGGGACAGCAGCAGTCGCACCAGGTCGCTGGTGGGCGGCAGCGCAGGCGTCCCGGTCGAATCCGTCGCGGGCGCAGCCGCCTGCACGGATGTGTTCGCGGCCAGCCGCACGCCGGCGCCAGCCACGCGCCTTCTGGCCAGGCGTCCATAGTACGAATTCAGATAATCGGCCGTCACCACCTGGTAGACCGTCGCGGCGCCGTTCCTGTCACCCACCTGCTCGCGTGCCCTCGCCGACCAGTAGAGATAGGCGGGCCGGTAGTCCGAGTGCGGGAAGTTGGCCGCGGCCGTCTCGAACAACGCCATCGCGTCCCGATACCTGCTGTGCTTGTACGCGAACCAGCCGGCCTTCCAGCCCGCCCGCTCCGCGTGACGCCCCTTCGGGAACTTCGAGAGCAGCTCGCGGAACACCGCATCCGCCTGATCGTCGTCGTCAGACACGATGTAGTGCGTGGCGAGGTTGTTGAGCGCCTCTTCGGCCCAGGAGCTGTCTGGCGCCGAAGCCACGAGCGCGCGTGCGAGGCGAACGTACTCGTCGTGGTCCCCGAGTTCCCGGGTGGCGGTCAGGTAGAAGAACTGCGCCTCGACCTTGCGCGACGCGTGGTCGAGATACGGCCGGAGTCCATCCTGCGCCTGGCGATAGCGGTGGAGGTAGTGATCGCATTCGGCGATCCGCAGCGCGATCAGCTCTGCCTGGTCGCCTCCGGCGATCGGCTGCAGCGCCTCGAGTGCCGGACGGGCCTGCTGATAGCGCTTGGATCCGAAGAGCCGCTCGGCGCGGCCGAGTTCGAGTCGATACCGTTGGGGCGAATCCTTGGCCGGCTGCAGGTCCTTGAGCGCGTCGAGTTCGGTGGCCGCGACCGTCAACAGGTCGCTCGTCGGGAACTCGTAGTAGAGGCGCGCGAACGTCTCGGCAGCATGTGGCCGGTCACCGGAGGCCTGGTAGGCGTGCGCGAGCGCGAGAAGGACGGCGTCTGGCGCCGCGGTCCGCCGATTCGCCAGAGCCTCGTAGAGCTTCGCCGCGCCTGCGTGGTCCTCCTGCGCGACGGCGGCTTCCGCCTCACGCTGGACGGCGGCCTCGGTGAGGAAGCCCGGCACCTGCGCTTCGCGCAGCTTTCCAAAGACCGCCCGGGCCTCGGCCACACGCGCCAGGTTGAGATACGTCAGCCCGGTGAAGTAGCTGGCGTACGCGGCCAGTGGCGTCGTGGCCAGGGACGGGGCACTGACGAGCGGCAGCGCCTCCTTGAACTTCGCGTCCTGGAACAGCCGCACGCCCTGGGCGAGGTCGAGGAGGGCCTTCGGCGGCACGTGTGCCGCGACGTCTGGCACCAGCCAGATTTCCGCGGGATCGGTTGGCACGAGCGGCCGCGCCGACGGCGCGAGCGCGGGGGACACCGGTGCGACGCCGACCGGCGAGTCCGTGACCGACGGCGCCTGCGCGCCGCCCGAAACGGCAAAGCCGGCAACGATCAGCGCGACGAGACCCCAACGCAGGGAACGTGAAGCTTCAACGGGTCGTGGAACTCGAGACTCGATCGTACCAATCACGGAACTTGCCCCAGCAACCCCGGGTCACCGCCGGCCAGCGTGCGGACCATCTCTTCGTCGAAGCAGTCCGCCCGGTGCCGGACCGCCGCCGGGATCTTCTCTTCATACAGGCGGCGGGCGCGCTCGATCTCGGGGCCGAGTCGCTTCAGCAGGTCCCGGTCTTGGCGTCCCTGCTCCACCAACGTCTCGTTGTACAACTTAATCTCGGAAATGAGCAACCTGGCATACCGGCGTGCCGATTCCTCCTCGCGCCGTTCGTCGGCAAACGGCGACGGGCCCGGCGGCCGGAGTTCCGGCATCCTCTGCTGGTGTTGCACACGCGTTGCCAGTGTGGCAGCCCGCGAAATCGTCAGCACTTCCAGCCGGTGCGCGGCATGCCGTACCAGGATCTCGGCAGTCTCCGGCCAATGGCTCGGCACCACTGGCGCGTCTTCGTCACCGTCGTCGGCGTACAGGACCCCGATGGCCCGGCCGCCGACCAGGAGCGGCATCGCGAGGCCGACGCGCCCGGGAGGCACGACGATTGCCGCGCCGTGGCCGTCTGGCAATGCGAGCGGGGCGTCCGACGTGGCCACCGGATACCCCGTGGCGATGGCGCGCGAGAGTGCGGTGTCGCCGTCGACCGGCAGATCGAGCTCCTCGGGCTGAAGAGTCGGCATGCCTGCCAGCTTCCAGCCGCGCAGGCGCGTGCCCCGGACCAGGAGCACTGCCACGCGGGCGACCTCGACCCCCGTCTGGGTGGTCAGGATGTCGAGCACTTCGGTGAGTGACTGCGCGGCGTCGAGGCGCCGAAACGCCTCCACGATCCGCTCGCTGCAGGCCAACTCAGCCTGCCGCTCGACCGCGTGGGCGTCGAGTTCCTGTGCCGCCGCGAGTTGAACCTGCTCGTGTTCGTGCGCGGCAGCGGCGCGCGCCTGCTCGGTCGCGTCCTCGGCGAGGATGCGGGCGCGGTCGGCCCGCACCGCTTCTTCGCGAGCGGCCGAGAGTTCGGTCCGCGCGGCAGTCAGATCCTGCGCGAGTTGGGCCGCTTCCTGCCTGGCTTCGTGCCTGTCGTGTTCCGTCTTGGCCATCGCCGCGGTCATCGCCGCCAGTCCGGCCGCGTCCTCGCCCGTGCTGGCAACGCGCGCCTCGAGCTCCGCCACCACCGCCTGGTGGTCTCGCGCCAGCGCCGCTCGCGCGTCGTGGACGGCCTGGTCGCGTTCGGCTTCGAATTGACCGCGGAGCGCGGCCAGCGCCTCGTCGTGGCTTTGGCTGAACTCCTGCCGATGCGTTTCGAGCGCCTGATCGTGCGCCGAGGTCAGCGCCACCCGTTCGGCATGGACCGCCGCGTCACGTTCCGCTTCGAGTTGACCGCGAAGCGTGGCCAGCGCCGTCTCGTGTTCGCTGCCCACCTCGGTGCGAAGCGCGCTGAGCGCCTCTTCGTGCTGGCGGCCGAGTGTCTCGCGAAGGGCAGCCAGCGCCTCGTCGTGGCTCTGGTTGAATTCCTGCCGATGCGTCTCGAGCGCCTGCTCGTGCGCCGACGTCACCGCCACCCGTTCGGCATGGACCGCCGCGTCACGGGCGGCGTCCGCCTGCTGCACCGCGTCGCGAACGGCCGTCTCTCGCTCCTCGGCCGCCACCCGCAGGACATCGGCCAGGATCCCGCGCAGCGCGGCGTCAACCGGGCCACGGATCTCCTGCATGATCGAGTCGGACAACTGGTTGATGCGATCCTCGAGCGACATAGGGAACTCGTTCAGTGACGGCGATGTGGACAGACTCCAAGCGTATCACCAGGAGTTTCGGTCGATCGCGGTCCGGACTGCAGGGGGCCACTTCCGGGAGCAGAAGAGCCAGGGGCGGCAACCGAGCTGGGGTTGACAACGGCCCAGCCATCGGCTTACATGGAGGTATGCCCCTGATGCTCACCTGCTCGTGTTGTTGTCGAAGCCGGGCCGGGAGCGTCCGCGTGACGAGTGATCCGATGATCGAACGCCGCTGAACGACATCGACCGCGACACGCGATACTCGAGGCCCAGGAGAACGACTCCCGGGCCTTTTTCATTGTAGAAGGAGCCCCCATGGCGAGGATCTTCGACGACAACTCTCTCTCGATTGGCAACACGCCTCTTGTCAGGCTCAACTCGATCACGGCGGGACTGCCGGCGACCGTCGTCGCCAAGATCGAGGGCCGCAACCCCGCGTACTCCGTGAAGTGCCGGATCGGCGCCTCGATGATCGAAGACGCGGAACGCCGCGGCATCCTCACGCGCGGCTCGAAGGCCGTCACGATCGTCGAACCGACGAGCGGCAACACCGGCATCGCGCTGGCATTCGTCGCCGCATCGCGCGGCTACCCGATCACGCTCACCATGCCCGAGACGATGTCGATCGAGCGGCGGCGGCTGCTGAAGGCGTTTGGCGCCGAGCTCGTCCTGACCGAGGGCCCGAAGGGCATGCCCGGTGCCATCGCGAGGGCCGAGGAAATCGTCGCGTCCGATCCGAAGAAGTACTGGATGCCGCAGCAGTTCAACAATCCTGCGAACCCGGACGTCCACTTCAGGACGACGGGGCCGGAGATCTGGAACGACACCGACGGGAAGGCCGACATCCTCGTGTCCGGGGTCGGGACCGGCGGGACGATCACCGGCGTGAGCCGCTACTTCGAGCAGGAGAAGCACCGGCCGTTGTGGAGCGTCGCCGTCGAGCCGGCCGAATCGCCCATCCTGACCCAGATCAGGAGCGGTCAGCCGCTCAAGCCCGGGCCCCACAAGATCCAGGGTCTCGGCGCGGGATTCAAGCCGAACGTCCTCGACATGGATCTCGTGGACGAGGTGCAGACGGTGACGACCGAGGAGTCGATCGAGATGGCGCTCCGCCTGCACAAGGAGGAAGGGATTACAGGAGGCATCTCGTCCGGTGCAGCCGCCCTCGCGGCTGTCCGCGTGGCGGCCAAGCCCGAGAACAAGGGCAAGCTGATCGTGGTCGTGCTGCCCGACGCAGGCGACCGGTATCACTCGTCGGTGTTGTTCCAGGGAATCACGGTGTAGCGCGCTGAGTGATACCGGCAGGCCCGAGTGGCACCGGCAGGCCCGAGTGATACCGGCAGGCCCGAGTGACACCGGCAGGCCCGAGTGGCACCGGCAGGCCCGAGTGGCACCGGCAGGCCCGAGTGGCACCGGCAGGCCCGAGTGGCACGGGCAGGCCCGAGTGGCACGGGCAGGCCCGAGTGGCACGGGCGTCCCGCCCGTGCCGGCTGGATCGCAGCTACTCGAACTCCCGCACGGGCGCGGCCTGATCGCGCCCCACTCGCCCGATCGCGATGTGGGCGCGGAAGTAGTTCTCGCCGCGGACCGGGCACCCCGCCATGCGGCGCAGCAGCGCGATCTGCCCGACGTGCGTGAGCGCGTCGGCGATCGCGCCCTGGAAGATCTGGCCAGCCGGGAACTCGAGCGTCCTCGCTTCGGCCAGCTTGCGATCGAGGGCTTCCAGGGCCGCAAAGAAGCGGTCCACCTCAAGGGGCCATTCGCGCGGCACCGCGTCGTGCCACTCGTAACGCCCCTCGACCTGCCCGGCGGCCCAGTCGAGGAGGTCGCCTATGTGTGCCAGGATCTCGCCCGGTGTGCGCGTGGTGTTGCCGGCGCGGAACGTGGCGAACGACGATGGCGCGTCGCGGACGGTCTTGCCGCCGCGATAAGCAAGCGTGGCGACGATGTGGCGAAGCATCGTCAGGCCGGGATCAATAGCCGGTTGAGTCATGGTGACACGCTAGCCGAGCGGGCGCCGGCGGCGCAACCCCGAACGATCTTCCCCACCAGTCGCGCAACCGTGCAAGCCGATCGGTGCGGCGTCGGGCCTGCGGAAGGAGTAAGATCGCGTCGAGGCGTCGATTCGAGAGAACGGCGACCTCGGTCGTTGTCACGGCTCATCTTCTGGAGGACCTGATCCATGCGACAGGTACCTGTGCTTCCGCCTGCTCCCTTCGGCATCGTCGGCAACGGGCGCGTCGCCCGCCACTTCCGCCATTACTTCAGCCTGATCGGCCTGTCGGTTCGCACGTGGTCGCGCGACAAGCCCGACGGCTCGTCACGCCACGACGTGGCCGCGCCGCACGAGGCGCTCGCTTCGTGCCACACCGTGCTGCTCTTGATCGACGACTCGGCCATCGAGCCGTTCGTCCACGCGTGGCCCGACCTTCGCCACAAGCGCCTCGTCCATTGCTCAGGCAGCCTTGTTACGGCCGTCGCCGAGGCCGCGCACCCCCTGATGACGTTCGGGCCGGACCTCTACGACGCCGACACGTATCGCGCGATCCCGTTCCTGCTCGACGCTGGCCGGACGCCGTTCACCGAACTCCTGCCCGGCCTGCCGAATCCGTCGTTCACGATTCCAGCCGCCGAGCGCCCGTACTACCACGCGCTCTGCGTCATGGCCGGCAACTTCTCGACGTTGCTGTGGCGGAAGCTGTTCGACGAGTTGGAGCGACGCTTCGGCATCCCCGCGTCAGCCGCGCACCCGTATCTCCAGCGGGTCGCGGCGAACCTCGTGGCTGATGCAGGCGGAGCGCTCACCGGGCCGCTCGCCCGCGGCGACACCGGGACGATGGCCGCCGATCTCCATGCACTCGAGGGCGACCAGTTGCACGGCGTCTATGCCGCGTTCGTGAGGGCGTATGCACAGCGTCCGTGACTTCGCGAAGTTCAAGGCCGACGGCCGCCGGATCTCGATGGTCACCGCGTACGACGCGTGGTCGGCGCGCCTTGTCTCCCGTTCGCGCGTGGACGCCGTCCTGGTCGGCGACTCCGCGGCCATGGTGATGCACGGCCACGACACGACGCTGTCCGCCACCGTGGCGCTGATGGCGCTCCACACGCGCGCCGTGGCTCGCGCGATCGGCGACAAGCTCCTCATCGCCGACCTGCCGTTCCTCTCGTTTCGCCAGGGCATTCCGGCCGCGATCGGCGCCGTCCGGTCGCTCGTGGCGGGCGGTGCCCAGGCGGTGAAACTCGAGGGCGTGGACGGCCACGAAGACGTCGTGCGGCAGATCGTCGGATCCGGCGTGCCCGTCATGGGGCACATCGGCCTGACGCCGCAGTCGATCAACCACATCGGGGGCTTTCGGGTGCAGGGCACGAACGACCGCGAGGCCGCCGCGCTCCTTCGACAGGCGCACGCGCTCGAAGACCTCGGCTGCTTCGCGATCGTGCTCGAGTGTGTTCCCGCGGACCTGGCCACGCGCATCACGACCGAGCTGGCGATCCCGACCATCGGCATCGGCGCCGGGATCGGCACCGACGGGCAGGTGCTCGTCCTGCACGACCTGTGGGGCATCGGCACGACCGACCACGTGCCGCGATTCGTCCGCCGCTACATCGACGGCGATCGCCTGCTGACCGACGCGCTCGACCGCTACGACGCCGACGTGAAGGAGGCTCGTTTTCCAGGACCCGAGGAGAGTTACCGATGACGACCGTCTTCGACGCTCCCGCCGCCTGGCGCACCGAACGGTTGGCGCTACTCCGCGACGGGCGCACGCTCGGCCTCGTGCCGACGATGGGGGCGCTGCACGAGGGGCACCTGTCGCTGGTCCGGCAGAGTCGCGCCGAGAACGACGCGACGCTCGTCAGCATCTTCGTCAATCCCACGCAGTTCGACGACGCGGCCGACCTGTCGGCCTATCCGCGAACGGTGGAGGAAGACCTCGCGATGCTGCGGGCGGAGGGCGTGGACTTCGTCCTGATGCCGCGCGAGGGGACTCTCTACCCTGACGGCTATCGCTACCGGCTGACCGAGCAGAGCCTGTCCACCGTGCTCGAGGGCGCCCACCGGCCCGGACACTTCGATGGCGTATTGACCGTGGTCCTGAAGCTCCTCCTGGTTGCGGGGGCTGACCGCGCCTATTTCGGCGAGAAGGACTGGCAGCAACTCTGCCTGGTGCGCGGGCTGGTGGAGGCGTTCTTCGTGCCGACGGCCATCGTCGCCGGCACGACCGTTCGCGAGCACGACGGCCTCGCCCTCAGCTCGCGAAACAGGCGGCTGCTTCCGGACGATCGCCGGCTCGCTCCGCGCTTTTTCCAGGTGCTGTCGTCGGCCGACACCGCCGAGGACGCGGCGCGCGAGCTGCAGGGCGCGGGCTTCGAGGTGGACTACGTGGAGGACCGCGATGGGCGGCGGCTTGGCGCCGTTCGGCTTGGAGCTGTCCGGCTGATCGACAATGTGCCCCTTGGAGGTCGTCGATGATTCTCACCCTCGATGTCGGCAACAGCCAGGTATTCGGCGGCGTGTTCGAAGCGGGTGACCTGACCGTTCGGTTTCGCCAGGCGTCGCGGCCCGGCACGTCGTCTGACGAACTGGGTCTCTTCCTGAAGAGCGTGCTGCGCGAGAACCAGCGCGACCCGGCAAGCGTCGGGCAGATCGCGATTTGCTCGGTCGTTCCTGAGCTGGTGTACTCGCTGCGCAGTTGCTGCCGCAAGTACTTCGGGATCGATCCGTTCATCCTGCAGGCGGGCGTGAAGACCGGGTTGAAGCTGCGGTATCGGAATCCGATCGAAGTCGGGCCCGATCGCATTGCCAACTCGATCGGCGCCACTCATCTCTATCCCGATCGCAATCTCATCATCATCGACTTCGGCACCGCCACCACGTTCGACGTCGTCCGGGCCGGGCGCGAGCACGTCGGCGGGATCATCCTGCCGGGCCTGCGCATCGCGATGGAGGCGCTCGAGAGAAACACCGCGCGGCTGCCGACCGTCGAGATCGTGCCGCCGAGCGAGCTTGTCGGGCGGTCGACCGTGGAGAGCATTCAGTCGGGCTTGTACTTCGGCAACCGGGCGATGGTGAAGGAGCTGACGCGCGAGATTCGCCAGCAGGCGTTTGGCGGCGAGCCGGCGATCGTCATCGGCACCGGCGGCTTTTCGCGCCTCTTCGAGGGCGAGCACGTGTTCGACGCGTTGCTGCCCGACCTCGTGCTCATCGGCCTCGAGCGTGCGTTGCGGCTCAACGAGGGGGCGAGCCGGCCGTGGCGGGCGGCGGAGGCGGGGGTGTTATAATCAGGAGTTGTTCGACGACGGCTCACCTTGTGGGGGCGACTTGGCTTCGACGGGGGTATAGGGCCGTGGGATGCATGCCGAGCCCCATCGACTCGTAAATCCGGTGGAAAACAACATAACTGCGGAACCGCAGCTCGCTCTCGCTGCTTAACTAACAGCGACGTCCACCTCCAAGTTGCCTGCGCGCGGGGGACGGGATGTCAAACAGGCAGGCTGGCCGTTCGAGGGCGTTCCGGACCTTGGATGGCGAGACGACATCGGGACTAGCGACTGGCGGTCTTAGCCTCTTCCCCAGGCTGGTCGCGAATCAACAGAAGAGGACACGCATGTAGAGTCCTGCGGTAACGTGCTCTCGGACGCGGGTTCGACTCCCGCCGCCTCCAGACTTCGCTCATGAATGCAGGCGAAGTCTGTCCCGCCGTAGCAATGCCGAAGGAGTTGAAAGCCGGAGGCATTGCGAA
Organism: Vicinamibacterales bacterium; assembly: GCA_036504215.1. Classification (NCBI taxonomy): domain Bacteria; kingdom Pseudomonadati; phylum Acidobacteriota; class Vicinamibacteria; order Vicinamibacterales; species Vicinamibacterales bacterium. Next base: position 15,308 of record DASXVO010000087.1, read on the forward strand.
GGCGGACCCCCTTCGCCAAGCGAACGAGCTTCGTCTGGGCAAGCCAGACTCTCGTACTGCAGCTTGCCTCACCTTCGGGTGAGCTTGGTATGGGCACGCCAAACCATGCGCTTGCGCCGCCGAAGCTCGGAGAGCGAAGGCGCGAAGGCGGACGCTCTCCGTCCTCGGCCGATCCTCCCCCTGTCGCAGGTTCTTCCTCGCCCGACGTCTTCGCTGATCGCAGGATCGGCGCACTAATCGACCGGCCCCTCGTAATCCCACCGTATTCGCCATCGCGCCGACTCTTGCATGACCTGCCAGCATGGAATCGCCGCGGTTCGTCTACGTTCTGGAGAGCATCCACGACGCCGCCCGCCAGTACGTGGGGCTCGCGGCTGATGTCGCGGCCAGGCTGGCCGAGCACAACGCCGGAAAGGCTCGGTACACCTCAAAGCACCGTCCGTGGCGGCTACGCGCCGCCATCGAGTTCACAGATCCTGACGCGGCGGCCCGCTTCGAGAAGTACCTCAAGTCCGGTTCCGGCCGCGCATTCGCCCGCCGCCACCTCTGAGCCACCCGCGCTCAATCCCACGTCCTCGTTGCGTCGAAGAACCCGGCCTCCGATTTCGGCGTCGACAGCAGGCGGATCGTGCACGGCATCCGCTCGAGCACGTTCCACTCGACGGCCTTTCTCAACGCGGTGTTCAACACCGTCAGACCTGAGACCCTGCTCACCGCCCCAGCAGCGCGTGCTTGAACACGTTCGCGCGGTGATAGTCGAGGTAAGCGCTCTGCTCTCTCGAAAACTCGCCCACGTCGACCCCAGCGTCGATTCCCCACGCATCAAGGAGTGTGTCTCTCACTTCCGGGACAACGACGAACTGGTGGCCGCTGGAAAACGTCACGTATCCCTCGTCGAACAGGTGATCGATGTGCGGTGAGAGCAGAAGTCCGTTGGCGCCGTCGAGTCGTTCGACATCGGTGGCGTTCCGCCACGGCTTGATATGACTCGCCTTCAAGTGCCTCGGCTCGTTCACGCCGGTGACCCGACACGCCTCTTCTCGCAAGAGGACATTCGACCGGAACACACCTTGCCCTCGCCTGGCCCTTACAAGTTGGTCCCTGAACGTCGGCCCGGGCATCCCGCGATCGAGAACGGTGACATCCAGGTCCGGCGGCTCGGGCGCGCTCTGGACCACTGAGATCGTGGCATACGCGTCCCAGTAGGCTTGGCCGATCAGACCGATCAATGCGTCCGCAAGTGCCTGCGGCAACTGAGCGAGGTAGACGGATTGCAGGCCGTCACCGCTGTCTTGAAGGGGCGAGTATTTGGGCGGCAGGAGGGGACGCAGGATCGTTGCGTGGTCCTTGGGTCGGATCTGGTTGTTCAGGACGCAGTAGTCGACCGGGACGAACCAGCCTTCTCGCGACCAGTTCGAACCCGCCGCACCGAAGTCGGGCTTTGGGCCGGTCTCGGCTCCCCCGGTGGCCAACCCGATTGCCTTGATGCGCGTATCGCAGAACGAGAACACGACGTCGCCGGGCAACACTTGTCGCATGTTCTCGTAGAACTGGTTGCGAGCCCCGTTCGCGTTCTGTTTCGGGGACCACATGAAGTTCCCGCGAACCTCAGCCCGGTACGTCTGGTTCTGATTGACCCACCAGTAGCGCATCGCCCAACGGCTCGCGCCCACTATAGACCTAGCGCGGCCACACAGGCAACGAGCATGGCACGGTCGGCGAAACCGAGGTACGACGGCGACGCCGACCGATTTGTCTTCGACCGGAGGTTTGACGCCGAGGGCGGGCGGGAGGGCGACGCATGACGGACCGGGAGACGGCGCGCCACTTCCTCAGGCTGGCGTTCGAGCCCGGAGACTGGGTGGCCGTGTTCCTGAAGGCGTACGACACCGGCCGCGTCATGCAGCGAGTCGCGCCGCTGGCGACGGTCTGCGAGCCTCGCCGGCAGACGTGGTTGCGCGTGATGAACGCGTACCGGTTCAACGTCTATGTCAGCGTCAATGCGATGACGCCGGGACTCCGAGAACGGACCAAGCACGCGGTGAGATCGGTCCGCCACGTGTTCCTGGATGTGGATGAGGACGCGGAGGGCCTGGTCGAGCGGCTGGCCACGAGGCACGACCTGCCCGCGCCGTCTTACGTCGTCCACTCATCGGCGGGCCGCCTGCAGATGGCTTGGCGCGTGCGCGGTTTCACGGGTGACACCGTCGAACGGCTGCAGAAGCAGCTCGCCAAGGAGCTGGGCGCGGACCTCAACGCGACCGCCAGCTCCCAGACGATGAGGGTGCCTGGATTCCTCAATCGCAAGCACGCGCCAGCCCCCATCGTCACCGTCGAATACCGGGCCGCGAGCGCCGTCTACGGGCCTGGCGACTTCCCCACCCCGGCCGAACCGCCTGGCCGAGCCCGCGAGCGGCTCGCCCCGGCGAGACTCGCGTCCGCTGTCGACCCCAACATCGTGGAGCGAGCCAGGCGGTACCTGGCGGCGGTTCCGCCGGCCGTGGCCGGCCAGCACGGCGACACCCAGACGTTCCGGGTCTGCTGTCGACTGGAACGCGCGCTGCGAGCCGCCCTGGTCCGAGCGGGAGTTGATCGCGAAGCTGGAGCACGCGCGCCGCTACGGGCGGGAGCCGATCGGCGGCCTGCTGGGGAGCGGGACGAGGCGCGGCCATTCACCCTGAGTTTCGTCGACCACGCACGTGCCACACGGCCGTGCGTTCACCCGGTTCGCCAGCGTCCCCAGGACCCTGGTGAACATAGCCGCTGCCGTCGGCCCAGGCCCTCGGCAGTCTTGGAGGATACCGTGGCCAAGGAGAAAGGCAATGTGGTGTCCGTGAAGGCCGTCCGCGCCGAGCAAGGCGGTCCCTCAGGGAAGCTTGCCGACGCGGAATTGATCTTCGAAGCCGGTGCGGGTCCGCTCAGCGGACTCCGGCTCATCGGCTTCGCCGTTTGGGAGCGTCGCGATGGCGGGAAAAACGTGACGTTCCCCGCCCGGCCCGCGATTCTCGATTCTCGACGCGTACAGCCGCCTCGAGCTTCAGTCCTGACCCGTTCCTCGACTCCCGAGGCAGCCGCCCTCAGGGCCCCTGCCTCGGGCTCGTTCGTCCGCGTCGCTCATCGTGGCAATCGTCCACCTGGAAACGATCATGGCGCTTCAAGAAGGACCGGTAATGGACTCCGCAGCCCCTCGCTCTGCCCTTCGCCGTCCCGAGCTCGTGACCGACGCCTCCACGACGTCCGCGCCGGCCCCTGAACCCGCCCGTTTCCTCACCGTGACGGCCGTGTACCAGCTGTCGGAGGCGGGACGGAAGGCGTCGCTTCTGGCCGGCGGTGATGGCCGGGCTCTCCAGCAGCCCAAGATCCAGGTGCCGCCCAATCGTCTCCACCTCGTGAGCGTGGATGCCCAAGGCGTCGCGCGACTGAAACTCCGTCCCCGCTTCGAGATGGACGTGAACCAGCACGTCGTCCGGGCCGACGCTCACCCGACCTACGACGCCCCGCCCACTCTCGACGATCTGTTCCGAGATGCGGCACGAAACCATGAACTGGAGCGCGTCTACCAGGCCGAGCGAACCGTCACACGGGCAACGAAGCGCGAAACCGAGCGGGAACGCCGCGCCACAATCGCCCAGGCGTTCCTGGCCGACAAGGCCCAGCGGGCCCTCTCAACGCCGCCGGTGCCGTCGCCAGTGCACTGCTGCCTCCTGGTCGCCGGCCAAGGCCGCGCGGTCTTCGACGTGCGCAAGGATGAGGGCGTCGCCCGCGAGGTCCCGCCTGAGGCCTTTCGCCGCTTCCGCGCCGACGAGCAGGCGCGGAGGGCCCGCAACCAGCAGGCGCGCGCCGTCCACCTGGCGTTACACGAAGAGAAGGTGCGCTATGTCGCGGACTGGGTCGCCCAGCACGGCACACCCGAACTTCGGTCCCGCCACGCCGCCGGCGTCCTGCCGATGGCGGACGCGATTGAGGCGATCGCCGACCAAGCGTTCGCAGCCGTCGGCAACCTTCCGGTCTACAAGCACGACGGCGCCGCACGGCTTCAGGCTCACCTGCGTACTTTTCCGGAGTACGCCGACGTCGTCGTCTCGCCCCGCGACCTCGTTGTCACAAGTACCTCCGCCGTCAATGCCACATCAGAGCGGTGGGCGACGGTCCGGGCGGTACAGACGGCGATGCCGGACGCTAACGTCACGATTCGATCGCACCGGCTCTCCTGGAAGCGCCGGCAGCAGGCCCCATCACTCACCCTCACGGGCGTCCTCGTGATTCAGGAAACGGGGCCGTTCACCCTCCGGCGAGAGTTCGCCGTGACCTGAGGCGCGGTTCACGGCTCCCCGCCCTGCCAGCGCACAACCACGAAGCGCCCCACGCTGAGCAGTATGGGCAGTCGGGCTCTTTTGCTGATGGGTTCGGTGTCTCAAGAATCCTATGGCGCCCACTTGAAATGGTCCTGACACCTCGCCTGACGCGCGCGTCGCCCGGCGTATCATGAGACATGTGATTGCTGGGACCGCGCCATCGTTGGCCACATCGCGAGCATTCCCGGGCACGCAGGATTCCTACAGGCAAGGGGGAGCTGGCGAGCACGTTCTCGCCGGGATGGGCCGCCTTCCATCTATCACGGGAATCTGGCTGATAGACGGCCGGCGGCAACTTCCGGTCGAATCCGTATCGATTCCGCGCAACCCAACGCACCACACCCACTTGCCTCTGCCATCGAACGGCGCAAGAATGCGACCGGTAGGCATCGCCCCGTCCGAGCGCATGGGCGTTTCCCGGCTCCGGACCGGCAAAATGGCGCATTCCAAATGAATGATCGGTTACTCGGACACGAGGGACCACTCAATGATGGACACGGACGCAATACTCAAACAACTGGACTCGATTCTGCAACGTCATTTCCAGGCCGTTAACTCGGACGCCGATCCCATTCCTGCGTCGAGGATCAATGAGCTGCTCACCAGCGCTGAGGCGGCTATCCAACGACTTGCACCTCCGGGTTCCGCCTACCTCTCACGCGGTTCTGAGGCCCTGAAGGCGAATGGGGCAGACGAGTACCGCTTGGAACTACTGATGGGCGTTGTCGCCGCTCTCCGTCACGACCTCGAAGTCGGCGGCCTGCTACCGATCCAGGAGTTGATACGTGCCGAGGTGTTCGACGACTTTCTGGACATGGCGGATCACCTCCTTGCGTTAGGCTACAAGGACCCGGCGGCCGTTCTCGCCAGTGGCGTTTTGGAACAACACCTCAGGACACTGTGTCGCAGCCGCAATATCGCGACCGACGTAGATGGGAAACCCAAGAGCGCCGACAGCTTGAATTCAGAGCTGGCCCGCGTCGGCGCGTACAACAAGTTGGACCAAAAAAGCGTCACGTCGTGGCAGGACTTGAGGAACAAGGCCGCGCACGGAGAGTACGTGGCGTACGACGCGCGCCAGGTGCAACTCGTGATACTAGGAATCCGCGATTTCGCGCGACGGATCCCGCTCTGACGGCGGCCGATTAGCCAGCGGTTGCGCCCAGACGGCCTCCGGAGCTGGCTCAATGCGGCCTGGGGTGAACAGCGATCGGTAGGCGAACGGGAAGGCGACGGACATGAAGACGATCTCAGAGATCACGAGGCGGGCGATTGCCGACGGTCTCGCTGAGGGACCATACGACTGGGCCGGGCGCTTCAACGAGATCGACTTCCTCTCTCGTCTGTACGACCTAACCGCTCTTCCCTCCGACGACGGACGGTATGAGACTGCGGCCGGCGACATCCGCCAACACCGCGTCAACAACCAGGACGGCGAGCCGGACTGGGTCTTCTACGACCACCGGTTCGAGCTGCTCCGTGGAACGGACGAGGCGTTCGTGCAGTTCTTGTCCGGGACTGTACATCCGGCGGTTCGCCCGCATAGCGACCAGGCCTGGCAACTCGTCGAGATGTACAACGGCGAGCTCCGCCGCGACGGTTGGGAGCTGGTTCAAACCGACGAGATATCAGGGCGCCCGGTCTTCTCCGCACGTCGTGCCGACGCACAGCCCGAGGTGTTCGAAGAGCCAACCGGATGGCCGAAAGTCGACCGCCAAGTGGACGAGATTCGTCTCCGTCTGCGGGAGGGCCAGACCGAGGAGCAGTTCCAAGCGGTGGGCCACATGTGTCGAGAAACGCTGATATCCCTCGCCCAGGCGGTATACAACCGCAACCGTCACCCGCCTCTGGACGGGTCGGAACCCAGCGCCACTGATGCGAAGCGAATGCTCGAGGCCTTCATTGCGGCGGAACTCGCCGGACCGGCGAATGCCGACGCCCGCAAGCACGCGAGGGCGGCGTTCGACCTCGCCAACGGCCTCCAACACGATCGAACAGCCGGATTCCGAGATGCAGCGCTGTGTGCGGAGGCCACGGTCTCCGTGGTACGAATCGCGGCCATTGTTTCTGGACGTCGCGAGCGAACGGAGCTCGGCGACTGACATTCCCGCGGCCCAACCTGGCGCTTCACTATCGGAGTCCGGACGGCCGCACGATCGGCTCCTCGGTCGAGCGTGGCGACTCGCGACCGCACCCCTGCACGGGTGCCCTGGTCGTCCTTCGGTGGGACGACCTCCGCAATACCTTCTTCGTCCTGACCTCGTACCCGGAGGCTACGCGATGGCTCCTCGACGCACGCTGGCACGCGGGAGCCGTCCGACGCTCTCCGCGGCTGACTATCCCACGCCCGGCTCTTTCTTCGCCGGGTACCTACACGAGGACTTTGTGGAAGATCACGGCTCGCTGGAGGAGGCGCTTCGAGCGTTTCGGGCCGACGCCGACGAGGAGGAGCAGGAGCGGTTCACGCGGGAATCAGCGGGGCTGCTGGAGGCGGCCGCGAGGCTTCCGTACGACGTGGTCGCGGGTTTCATCCGGCGGGACCTTGGGGCGACCTGGCGTCCGACGGACCTCGCCCAGCTCGAGCGCCTGTTGGGTCGGTCTCCGGACCAGGCCAAACGCGCATCGGGCGGCAGTTGAAAAGGACTCGGTGAGCGACGGCAGCTGTCGGGTTTCGGTGGCTATGCAGGCGATTCACGCAAATCGGACGCATTGGACCAAGACGGAGACAGATGACTGGGTGACCTCGCTGTGCCTGATCCTGGTCTTCGGAGGGGCACTCGTTTCGGCCACGTTCTTTGGAATGGTGATTGGCGTTCCCGCCCTCGTTGCCGGGCTCGTCCTCGGTGCCCTTCGGCTTGCCGGCCTCAATCCGTTCGTGAGCTATCTCTCGAAGAAGACAAAACTGGAAGGCCCTTGCCCGTATTGCACGGACCCGATTGTCCTGCTCTCTTCAAAGTCATCCTTCACGTGCGGGCGTTGCCGGCACGAAGTGGTTGTTCGAGGAGACGATTTCATCGCGCTGCCTTGAAGACTCCCCGACCGTTCCGGCACGGAGAGGTTTGCGCCGCGACGCGCTGGTCGGTCGCTCATTCGTCAGGACAGTGATAGTGTGCGCAGGTCGATGCCCGTGTCGGGCGAGCGGCCGGCTCCAGCTGGCGCGTGCGGAGAGCTCCGTCAGCGGGTGACTGCCTCCCCAAAGGCGATGCTGGCCGCCGTGCTGGCCACCGTTGAACGTCCGAGGCGCGCTACTGGCTCACCGAGGCTGCCATGACGGTCCTCCGACCACGCGTTTGAACCTCTCGCCGGCGGGCAGCGTCGCGTTGCCCTGGAGATTGTTGATCAGGCCCACCAGTTGCGGAGAAACGGTTGATGGGTACTCGCGGTTCAGCGCGTCGAGCGTGGCTGGACGAGCGACCGAGACGAGGTTCAGGCGCCGCGGCTGCACGTTCAGGACGTTCTGGTCCGTCTCCCGCGCGAAGCTGCCGATGGCCTGTGCGAACGCCTCCTGGTAGCTCGACCACCGCTGGCTGGAGGTGTAGCCGAGGATCTGGAACACCTGCTCCCGGTACTCCACCCAGGCCGCGAGGCCGCGCAGCGTGGTTGTGTCGCTCTGCGCCTCGAACGTGGTCGACACCGAGGGGAGTCCGCCAATCTCGCGCCGCCACTCGCTGCCCGCCTGGATACCTTCCTGCGAGAAGAACTTCTGCGCCGCCTGTCGCGCGCTCGACCCCGCGGCGAGTCGCAGCACGACGAGCGCGTCCTCGTTCGGGCTCACGGCGCCAACCGCCTGCTTCTCGTTGCTGCCCTTCCATCCGTTCGGGAACTGGATGCGGAAGGCCATCTCGGGATGGCGGAACAGGTTGCCCTGGAAGAAGCCCTCGCGTGGATTCTCGCCGAACACGATACCGTCCACCCGGCGCAGGTACGCGGGACGGTTGACGGCGAGACCCGAAGGGTCGCGGTTCAGCGACGCGACCGAGCGAGCCGCCCAGGCTTCGCGATTCTCGGGATTGGGGTGACTGGACAGCCACTGCGGCATCCGCCCCTGGCTCTCAGCCTGCTGGCTGACGCCCTCCAGCATCCGGAAGACGTCAACCATCTTCCGAGGGTCGTAACCGTCGTTCAACATGTAGCGGAAGCCGAGGCTATCCGCCTCGGATTCGTCCGCCCGACTGAACTTGAGGAACAGCAGGCCAAGGCCCGTCTGCGCGAGGCCGCCGAACTGCGCGACCTTCGGCGACACGATCATGCCCGCGACCAGCCCCACTTGCGCCAGCTGTTGCTGGCTCATCTGGCTGACTGAATGGCGCGCGGTGACGTGGCCGATCTCGTGGCCAAGGATGGCGGCAAGTTCCGCCTCGGAGTTGAGGTGCGTGAGGATGCCGCGCGTGACGTAGACGAAGCCGCCGGGAATCGCGAACGCGTTGACCGCGGCGTCGTCCACGACCCGAAACGTCCAGGGCAGGCTCGGCCGCTCGGTGCGCGAGGCGATCGAGGTACCGAGGGTCTGGACGTAGTGCTGCAGCCGGTCGTCCGGGTAGAGCCCGTAGCTGGCCGCAACCGCCTTGTCGGCTTCGCGGCCCATCGCGATTTCCTGCGATTCACTGATCATGGCCAGCTGCTTCTTCCCGGTCACCGGATTCGTGGCGCACGACAGCGCCAGACCGGCCAGGGCAGCGGTCATCACGCCTCGTCGGATCCCAAGTCCCACTCGAGCCATGATCAAGCCTCCAGTGTGCTTTCGTCGTGGAACGAACGGAGGCGGCGGCCGGCTACTGTCCGCCGCCCAGCGTGTTGCAGGCCTGCAAGCTCCCCGAGGTCAAGCCCCGGTTGAACCACGTCACCCGCTGTTCGGAACTGCCGTGTGTGAAGCGTTCCGGGAACACGCGGCCCGTGGCCATCCGCTGGATACGGTCGTCGCCGATGGCCGCCGCGGCCCGTAGTCGCGCCTCCGCATCGCCGCCGTCCAGTTCCACTTCTCCCCGCTGGGCGCGACCGGGCTGCGACGCGGCGTGCCCCCAGACGCCCGCGAAGCAATCCGCCTGCAGCTCGAGCGCCACCGAGAGTGCGTTGGCCTGGGACGAGCGCGCCTGTTGCGCCGCCCGCACGCGCCGGTCGATGCCGAGCAGCATCTGCCCTGTGGCACGGTGGAGTCGGCGACGGGGCCGTTCTATTGCCCCGCCGATCACTTCGTCTACCTGTACCTCGGTTTCTTCGACGAATTGCGGCAGCGGTTCGGAGCGCCGGGCGAATTCGCCCAGGCCTACGTGGTGGCGCACGAACTGGGGCACCACGTGCCGACATCCCCTTGTCCTGTCTTCCTGCACTGGCAATTCGGTACCAGAGGAGACCGCACGCGTCGCCGTCTGCGGCTCTCTGTGACTCACCGATTCAGTGCAGTGTTGTGGCGCGTGCAGAACGATGTCCTCGGAGACTCGCGAACCGTAGATCAACTCAATCGCGTGCACTGAAATGCCCTCCCTGTTCCAAGACTTTGTGGCGCAACCACGATCGACAGGCTCGTGCGGGGAACGCCAAACGTCGGCGCGCCCGCGATCCCGCAGATTCTACCTGAAGGATACCGGCCAGGCAGGACAGGTGAGGTCAAGCTGACCCTGCCGCCTTCGTAGAGTTCAGCGACTGCTCGCGGCAGCGGGTGGTGAAGCGGGCGCGATCCTAGTTCCGCCGCGTTTCGCTCAGCGACGTCACTCGTGCGAACGGGAAGTTGGCCAGCGACCGTGTCGCCATTCGTCCACGCGGCTGGCAGGCCCGGATGCGCAGGGAGAAGTCGAGGAACAGCTGGGTCCTGCCCAGCGGCGACCTTCGCCCAATAGCCGCGCGGTGGACACGGGATCGCCAACGCGTCACATACGCGCTTCAGGTAGTTGGACGACACCTCAGTACTTCCGGGCTACCGTCGTCATCGGCTCGGCCCAGATTTCCTGATAAAGGTCATTGCGGGAAACGGCCATGCGCGGATCGTCGCTCGCCTTGAAGGGTGCGAGACACGCGCCTCGAGTTGTGCTATTCTGTATTTGCGAATCGCGAATACTGAATGTCACAACCCACTCTTCGTCCGCAAGATGTCCTGGTTCTCGCGAAATTGCTGAGTTACCGCGGGCCTCGCCCGCCGATGGCCCAGATGGGCATCGACCTGTCGATCAGCTCCTCCGAAGTTCATGCCGCTCTGAAGCGCCTCGTGCTGTCGCGTCTCGTGTCGAGTGGTGACACCGGCAACCGACCGCTGCTCGAGCCCGTCCAGGAGTTCCTCGTCCATGGCCTGAGATACGCGTTTCCCGCGAAGCGAGGAGAGGTGACGCGCGGCGTGGCCACCTCATATGCCGCACCGCCGCTGAACAAACAGATCCAGTCCGGCTCCGACCTGCCGCCCGTCTGGCCGTTTCCCGAAGGACAGCATCGAGGCGTCACGCTCGAACCACTGTACCGAACGGTTCCTGCTGCGGCGCTCCGCGATCCGTTCCTGTACGAGCTGTTGTCTCTCATCGATGCGCTTCGAGACGGTCGCGCTCGGGAACGAACGCTCGCTGAACGCGAACTGGTCCACCGGCTTCGAGACCATGAACAACCCGAACCTGAGTCTGCTCGAAGCCGCGGTTAGGCTCCTCGAGCCGCTCCTTGACGACCTGGTGTTCGTCGGCGGCTGTGCAACGGGTCTCCTCATCACCGATCCGGCAGCGGAGGGTGTTCGGCCCACGACCGATGTGGACACCATCGTCGAGGTCCCGTCGTATGGCGAGTACGTCACCTTGTCAGAACGGTTGCGCGCCTTGAAGCTGCGCGAAGATCACAGCGAGAACGCGCCGACCTGCCGGTGGCGACATGGAGACCTGGCGATCGATGTGATGCCGACGGATGAGCGCATTCTCGGCTTCAGCAATCGCTTCTACAAACCTGCGATTGCATCCGCGCAGCGCATTCAGATCGCCGGCCTGCGGATTCGGCTCATCACGCCGGTCTACTTTCTTGCGACGAAGCTGGATGCCTTCAGAGCTCGCGGCAACGACGACTACAGCGGCAGCCACGATCTCGAGGACGTGATTGCGGTGATCGACGGCCGTCCCGAGATCGTCGATGACGTTCATACGGCCCCGTTTGACGTCCGCGTCTATGTTGCGTCTGAAATCCGGCAGTTACTGGCCACGGGGCGCTTCGTCGACGCCCTCCCTGGATTCCTCCTGCCCGATCCTGCCACTCAGCAACGGCTGCCCCTTCTGCTGGATCGACTGGCGGCCCTTGCCGGGCTGGGTCCTTCATAACAGACGAACGCGCGCCCCGCCGTCCGCGTGGGTGATCGGGCTCCCGTGACGGGATCGCACATCGGTCCCACTTCTTCGCGTTCCCACAAGAACACCCGCACTACTTCTGTTCGCGCTCGTTCGCTCCCAGCTCTTCTCCGAAGCGTAAACGCCCGAGATGGTCGGCGGACCTCGAGCAGACCATCATCTGCGTAACAGCTTGATGGACTAGAAGTTGCGACGCGCTCCCGAGGTCTCTTGTCAGACTCTTCGACGTAGTTTACGCTCAACCTCCAAGCTGGCGACAGCGAGATAGGCTCGGCAATGGCAACATCCTTTTTACGTGATATCGTTGGCAGTGTATTATGTATACATGATTCCTACATGGAACAAATGGGCTGCCACAATCACGTTTTAGTGATATGCTACAGTGCACATCACGAATAGATAATCCAATGCCTCACAGGACCATCGCTGAGACGCTACGTCAGAGCCGCCTGCTCCACGCCCTCAAGCAGGCGGAAGTGGCCAACAAACTCGGCATGCGACAAAGCCAGATCTCGACCCTAGAACGCGGACTAGTCAGCCCGCGCTTGTCGACGGTCGAAGATGTCGCTCGCGTCTTGGACCTAGAGCTGATGCTAGTGCCGCGGCAGCTGGTGCCAGTCGTCAAGGGGCTAGTTGAGGGGAACAGAGGTAACGTGACAGAAGAACGGGCTCTCTATACGCTGGACGAGGATGACGACCGCCAGCAGACCAAAGACCGTGACTCGGAGACCAGCTGAACGAGTTGAGGATTGCTATGACGGCTGTCGCACGCGAACCTCGCCGTCAGATCTCCACACCTGTGGGCACCCTCGAAGTGCGTCTTGGGCAAACCACGGTTGGCACACTTGCCCGCCTGCAGAATGACGCTACGCTGTTTGTCTTCGACCCTGAATACGTCGAAGACAACAATCGCCCGACCCTGAGTCTCGGCTACAAAGGTCGCGACGGCAACCTTGTACAAAATGTGCGTCCGACGCGCACGAAGCTGCCCACGTTCTTCTCCAATCTCCTTCCCGAAGGACATCTACGCCAATATCTCGCGGCTCGCGGCGCAGTCCACCCAGACCGAGAGTTCTTCTTGCTCTGGCTCGTCGGCGCCGATCTCCCCGGAGCGGTCGTCGCAGCAGCAAGTGACGGTGCCTTGCCCCCTCGAGCTGAGGGTGAAGAGCCGACGCATGCCGAGGAAGAACGGCCACTTCGATTCTCGCTGGCAGGCGTCCAGCTCAAGTTCTCGGCGGTGATGGAAACCTCCGGAGGACTGACGCTCCCTGTCGGAGGCGTGGGCGGAGATTGGATAGCCAAATTGCCCTCGCCGCGGTACAACTCCGTCCCTGAGACCGAGTACGCGATGATGACACTTGCCGCCGCAGTCGGCGTCCAAGTGCCAGAAGTCCGCCTTGTGCCAACTGCTGAGATCGGCGATCTGCCGAGCGGTCTGCCAGAGCGTTTTGGCCAGACGCTTGCCGTTCGCCGCTTCGACCGAACGGAGGGCGGAGAGCGAATCCACATCGAGGACTTCGCGCAGGTGTTCAACCGCTATCCGGACGACAAGTACGGCAAGGCGAGCTACAGCAACATCGCCGAAGTACTTTGGGCGGAAACCGGCGAAGTAGGGGCATCCGAGTTCGTGCGCCGGCTGGTGTTCAACGTACTCATTGGGAACGGAGACGCTCACTTAAAGAACTGGTCTCTCATCTACCCAGATCGCCGCACGCCCGCTCTGGCACCAGCCTACGATCTCGTCGGAACCGTCGCGTTCATCCAACACGATCGCCTCGCTCTATCGCTCGGCGGTACGAAGGAGTTCGGCGAAGTAGACATCGATCGGCTTCGGAGCTTCGCGGAGAAGGCTGGCTTGCCAACTCGCGCTGTGTTGAAGATCGCAAGCGAAACCGCACACGCTGTTCGTGATCTCTGGCCACAACACGAACCTGTCCGAGCGCTACCAGACAGCATTCGTGAAGCTATCGAAAGCCACATGAAGACAATACGTCTCTGAGTGCCCGGTCCACGTGTGGGCGAGCGTAGAACCGCGCGAATCTGAACTTCCCTCGACCGATCTCACCGAGACGACGCGATCCGTTCTGAAGACCCCGACAGGCGTCGTGGCCCCGCAGGGGCCGCGGCGCCCCGCCGTGAAACAGTCTTGGCGTGTCGGCGGAGAGCGGGCATGCGTGGACTGCGCGCCGTCAACTACTTCTGCCGGTCTAATTGTCGCCGCGCATGGACGGGAGCGGCAGGCTGCGGCACGCTGAACCGACCGTGATGAGGTGGGGACCCGGACTGATCCTCCGGGCCCCGGTGCCCCCCCCGGACTCCATGGGCCCAAGGCAGTCGCCTTCTTTGTGCCACGAATCGGCACCGGCGGCCAGTGGGAGCTGCGGCCGCGTGCGGCTCCATGGACGACGCACTCTGCCTCCGCACCTATCCCCGGCGCACTCAGCCCTTCACGATCTGTCGCCGCTGCGACCGCGGGCACGTGTACTGCTCGCCGGCCTGCCGCGTCGATGCCCGCACGGCCTCGGCCCGCGCGGCCCGCCGGCGGCATCAAGCGAGCGATGATTGCGACGGCGCAGCGCATACAGATCGCGGACCTCCGGATTCGGATCATCACGTCGGTCTCCTTCCTTGCGACGAAACTGGATGCCTTCAGAGGTCGCGGTAACGACGACTACAGCGGCAGCCACGATCTGGAAGACGTGATCGCGGTGATCGACGGCCGTCCCGAGATCGTCGATGACGTTCATACGGCCCCGTTTGACGTCCGCGTCTATGTTGCGTCCGACATCCGGCAGTTGCTGGCCACGAGTCGCTTTGTCGACGCCCTCCCTGGATTCCTCCTGCCCGATCCTGCCACTCAGCAACGGCTGCCCCTTCTGCTGGGCCGCCTGGCGGCCCTTGCCGGGCTGGGTCCTTCATAACAGACAAACGCGCGTCACGCCGTCCGTGCGGGCGATCTACTGGAACTTCTCAGGCGTGCTTTAGGGGGAGTGGAGAATATGGAGACGGTGATTCAGGTTTGGACCAGTGTTTTCGGGCCTGACACGTCGTTTCGCGGCCGAAGCCTGGAGACGGCGCCGGCGGAGAGCACCGTGTCCCGCCGCCCCAATCAGCCCCAAATCCCGGATCGGGTCCCGAGCCCGCCGCCAGAAACGGCCGGCGGCGGGAACCCGCCGCCGCCGACCGTCTCCACGATATCTCCACAACGGGGGTCGACTTCAGAGGACCGGAGAGGACGCCGGTGGACGTCGAGACGGGCTGGAAGTCGCTGTTCTAGCAAGCACTTAGACCAGAAGTCGCACGCCATCAATGGGTTGCGAAAAAGGTGCTCCTGAGATTTCGACTCCCGCCGCCTCCACCAGTTTCTGACGCCAAACCCGCATGTTCCGCAGAACCCGAACGGGTTTGGCCTGTCCTGCTGCAATCGCTGAACAAACCCGACCGTCGCGCGATGCCCGCCAGCGAGCTCTGGCGAGGGTCCCAACTCCGCCGGCTCCCACAATGATGCCACGCACTCGGCAGAATGTGCGTTCGGCCGTCCGGCGTGCGGGCTACAATTGTCCAGAGGGAAGCGATGCCTGAGCTGCGCCAGAACATCACCGCGACAATTCGCCGCGGCGATCAGTCCGGTTTCATTGGTGAGTGCCTGGAAGTTGCGGTAGTCACGCAAGGCGCTACCGTCGATGAGACCATCGAGAACCTGCGCGGGGCGGTCGCTCTCCACCTTGATGGCGAAAACCCCGCTGACTTCGGCCTGCGAGACTGTCCGACGCTGCTCGTGACGATCGAGGTGCAGCCGTCGTATGCCAAAGCTTCGTAGGCTTTCCGGCGACGAGGTCGTTAGTATCTTCCGCGGTTTCGGGTTTCGTGTCGTCGCGCAGCACGGCAGCCACATCAAGCTCGTCCGAGATTCGCCGTCCGGGCGTCACGTGCTGACGATTCCCGCGCATCGGGAACTGGATACCGGCACGCTCCGCGCCATCATTCGGCAGGCGAGCCGGTTCGTGGCCGCCGACGAACTCGAGCCGCATTTCCGCCGTTGACCGTCCGCCTCAGATAGAGCTCGACCTGCGCCGGCCAGACAGTGTGCGTAGGATCGCATCCAAGACTTGGTCGAGCCACATCCCGACATCCTCCGCCAGGAATCGCAGCACGAAATAGCCGTTCTCCTGCAGCAATTGGTCCTTCCTGCGGTCTCGCCGGTAGGCCGCCGGATCTGCCAGGTGCTGGCCTCCATCCAGCTCAACAGCGACGCGGGTCTCAGCGCTGAGCAAGTCGACTTCCAGCCGCCCGTGCCCGTCGAACGGAATCGGTAAGCACTCGTTCAGCGTGAACCGCCCCTTGGTCTCGACCAGCGTTTCCAACCGTCGGAACAGGAACTCCTCCGTGGCGCTGCGGGCGCGCTCGGCTCCTTCGGCATCCGGTGGCACGGCACGCGCCGCATGCACGAACAGACTAGCCAGCGGCACGTCGACGCCATCGCGGACAAGGCGCCGGACGCTCCCCGAGTAGTCTCGCTTCCACACGGGGTCTGACGGCAGGATCACGTCGGCGGGCCAGCCCGGTATCGCACTCGCCGGCAGGAGAATCTGATACCCGATCGCTTCGTAACCCCGGCACCGGCGGTCGAACATCCGTGCCAGCATCGGCACATTCAGATCGGCGTAGTCGAACACGCGCACGTCCCGCTTGCCATCGTGCAGGCGGTGCAGCCGACCCGCGTACTGGGCGACGGTACCCCGCCACGACACGGGCAGCGTCAGGAACAGCGTGTCGAGCCTCGGGTCGTCAAACCCTTCTCCGATGTACTTCCCTGTTGCCAAGATGACGCGCCCTTCGCCTGGCGGCACCGACGTCAGGCGTTCCGCCATCGCGAGTCGCTGCTTCTTGCCGAGCCCGGCCCTGAGGATGATCACGTGAGCGACCTGACCGACGATCCCGGCCTCGAGCCGGTCGAGGTGCTCGTTCCGTTCCGTCAGGACGAGCGGAGACCGGCCGGTGCTCACCGCCTCCACCACGTCGGCGCAGATGCGATGATTACGCTGGTCGTCCTCCACCAGGCCCTGGTACAACGCCTGGAACTCCAGGCGTCTGTCCGACTCAGGCTCGCGCAGAGGCAGAAAGGCGGTCGGCTGCACAAGCACGATGTGCTCGAACGGGTGGGCGGCGGCTTGAGTCCGTGGGTCGACTCTATGCCGAACCGGCCCGCACTGCATGAAGATGATGGGGTGGTGCCCGTCCTTGCGGATCACCGTGGCGGAGAGGCCGAGGACGAACCGGGCCTTCGACTGGCGGGCGACATTCTCGAAGCTCTGCGCCGACAGGTGGTGGCACTCATCGACGATGAGGTGACCGTAGTCGGCAACGCGATCGTCAACGACGCCCTTTCGGACCAGGCTCTGGATGATGGCGACATCGAGTCGGCCCGTGGCTCGATCGCGTCCGCCGCCAATCCGACCGATCGCTTTCGACGGTACGCCGAGAAACGTTGACAATCGATCCACCCACTGATCCATGAGTTGCCGGCGGTGGACCAGCACAAGCGCGTTCACGCCGCGTCTGGCGATAAGCCATGCCGCGATGACCGTCTTCCCGAACGCCGTCGTGGCCGCCAACACGCCGGTATCGTGCCTCAGCATGGCTTCAGCGGCTCGCTGCTGGTCGACTCGCAGCTCTCCCTGGAAACGCACGTCCAGATTCGTGCCCGCCTGGCGTTCGTCGCGGAGCACTGTCCGTACGCCCGCGTTGTGCAGCACCGCGCGCACATCGTCCAGGCAGCCTCGTGGCAGACCGATGTGATGGGGATGGTCCTCCGCACAGGCCACCACGCGAGGCTTGCCGAACGTGGAGAACCGCATCGCCTGTGCCGCGTAGAACTCGGGGTTCTGAAAGGCCGCCACCCGCAGCAACCGATTCCGCAGACCGGGGTTCAGGCCGTCCTTCGGGATGTAGAGCTGGTTCGCCTGGACGATCTCAATCGACTTCGGAAGAAGCCCGGTGACCGGCGGGTCTTTGTGACCACGTGAGGGCGGTGCGATCCACGGAGCGTCGTCATCGTCCTCGTCCGGCGGCAGCCGTACGCCGAGGATGCGACCGTTGTGTTCGGCCTCCTGCGCCAGCCGCTCGGCGTGGTCCCGACTGACTCGCCGGACACCTGCCAGAAAGGCCCACTGGTCCAACCAGGGCGACAGATTGTCGTTGAGAAACACACTGTGTCCCTGGTCGCGGGCTCGCTTCTGCAGGGGCAGGGCGATGAGGTTCCCGAAGCCACCTTGCGGCATCGTGTCCTGATTCGGAAACAGCCGGTCGTACGAATCCAACCCGATGTCCGGCCGCCCTTCCATCGTCTCGGTGAGCAGGAAGGATCCCAGTCTGCGGGCGAGCGCCGCCGGTATGGCCCGGTCGAAGAACATCCAGACATGTCCGCCTCGCCCGGAGCGAGACCGCTCGAGGGCCGCCGGCAAATCGAACCGCCGGCAGGTCGCGAGGAAGGCGACGGCATCCTCCTGCCAGCCCTCCTTGTCGAAGTCGATCGCGAGGAAGTGGCAGGTCTCGTCCAGCAGCAGCGGGTACACGCCCGCAACGAATGGCAGTCCTGCGGCGTCCTTCCCTGTCAGATGCCAACTGATGACGTCGTCGGTCACCGGAAGAAAGCGACGCTGTGGACAGTCCGTGCACTTGATCCGGGGCTTCTCGCACAGGCCCCTCACCCACTCGTTGCCACAGGCGGGCTGATAGCCTGCCTTCCCTGTCCGCCGACTCTCGAACCGGCGCGGATACACGTCCTCTCGACCGCGGAAGAGCGAACGGAAGAGCGCGATCTTCTCCTGGGGCGGTGAAGTCCGCGAGGCGAGCAACGGTATCGGTCTGCTCGGCACGAGGATCAGTCTAGCCGGGATCAGCTGCCGCGTGCCGCTCCAAGGACCGGGGCGTCGTGCTGGGGCTGATTTGGGGGGTTGGAACGCGGGATCAGCGGATCACGCGTGTTGCGAGGTCACGACTTTCGGAGAAGACATAGAAACAGCCCGGTTCTTGAAAACCCTGTCAAGACCGACTCCCGCCGCCTCCATTCGACTCGCCTGCCACCTGCCTTCGGCGAGCCGCAGGCTCGCTCATGGCAGGCCCCCGGTGGGAAAATGCCCTGAGCGAGCGACCGAAGGGAGCGAGTCGAAGGGCAAGATCTCCACTCTCAGTCCGCGTCAGGTGCGAAAACTCGGCCGAGGACGGATCTCCGACAAATAGGCGTGTCGACTGCTTCGAGGGAGCTTGCGCCTCGGGAACCTCGGCCCGATCTGCGGGCCTACGATACCCCAGGCTTGCATCCCTTGATTTTGGGGCGGCCCCCGCGGGCACGCTTGGGCCATGGACACGCTGCCTCCCCCGCTCGCCTTCTTCGTCCTGCTCTTCGCCGGCTGGGTCAACCGGCAGCAGCAGGCCGTCATTGACTACCTGCTCGAGGAGAACCGTGTCCTCCCTGCCGCGCACGGTTCCCGACGGTTTCGTCTCACCGACGACCAGCGGCGCCGCCTGGCCGTGAAAGGCCAGGTTCTCGGCCGGCGCCGCCTCGCCGACATCGCCGGCATCGTCACGCCCGACACCATCCTCCGGTGGTATCGGCGGCTCGTCGCCGCGAAGTACGACGGCTCACAAACGCGCCGCCCGGGGCGCCCGCCCACCACGCCGGACATCGCCGCGCTCGTCGTCCGCATGGCGACCGAGAACCCGACCTGGGGCTACACCCGTATCCGCGGCGGGCTGAAGCGGCTCGGCCACGCCGTGGCGCGCAACACCATCAAGGCGATCCTCAACGACCACGGCATCGAGCCCGCACCGGAGCGCGGCACGAAGACGCCCTGGAAGACATTCCTGGCCGCCCATTGGGACGGTCTCGCGGCGGCCGACTTCTTCACCGTCGAGGTGCTGACCATGCGCGGACTGGTCCGCTACGTCGTCTGCTTCGTCATGAAGCTCAAGACCCGCACGGTGAAGATCGCCGGGATCACGCGTCAGCCGGACGAGGCCTGGATGATGCAGGTCGCCCGGAACCTGACCGACGCGCACGACGGCTTCCTGCGCGGCGTGACGCACCTCATCCTGGACCGCGACCCGCTCTACCCCGCCGCCTTTCGGCGCCTGCTCCGGCGCAGTGGCGTGACGCCCCTGGTCCTGCCGGCCTGGAGGCCCAATTTGAACGCGTTTGCCGAGCAATTTGTGCGGTCCGTCAAATCCGAGTGCCTGGAGCGGATCGTGCCACTTGGCGAAGGGCACCTCCGGGCGGCCGTCCGCGCGTTTGTCGAGCATTATCGTGCGGAGCGGCCGCACCAAGGTCTGGGCAATGAGATCATCGCCCCCAAGACACCGTCGATCGGCACCGGCCCGGTCACGTGCCGGGCCCGGCTTGGCGGCGTGCTCAAGTTCTATGACCGCGAGGCCGCGTAGCCCGATGGGCCGAGTCTTCGCACACGGCCCAAGGTCGCGGCTACGTGGCCGAGGCTGTCGCCGTGCTGGCACCGCGCCTGGCAGCAGGCCACGGGTTGATGCTGCAGCTCGGGTGAATAGCGTCGTCGAATGGCGGGACGGCCCGCGTTCTCGCGCGCGCCGGCTTGACGGAATCGCAACAGGTCCTGGTCCATCAGTTTCTCCTTGTGAGAGAAGCTGTCGCCGGCTTTCAGGCGGCTGACCAGATGGGCTGGGGCGAGGGCCTACTGACTGGCGCGCTCGACTTCGCTCCGCCTTTACGTGCAATGGCGGCCACCCATCCACGCTATCATGTCCTCACACCCCCATGGCGCTCCAAACGTCACGGCTCGCCGTCGATGCCCTGGCCATCGTCAAGGACCAGCCGGCAAACACACTTCAACCTCCGCTACCTGACGGGATCCATCTGCGGTGGTCATTCGACCGCACGGCGGGCTTCCCGTGGTACGGCTACTACTTGTTCCGCCGCTCCCATAATGCGGCGGACCGGCAGGCTCGACATCCGGCACTGGAAAGCCTTGCGATTCAGCCGGGCGCCACCAACGTAGTCACGAGCGACGGCGAGTTCTCGAGCGACAGCAGCCTCGCAGTCGTGAACTATACGGCTCCGGGTGTTCCTGCGGCCCGCGGGTTGGATCTATCCGGCCGCACCTATCTGCGCTTCGCGCCGTCAGAACTCGTGAGCCGCGTGGTTGTCCGCGTGGGCCTGCGCACGACGATAGCACCGCCCTCCGCCATCGTGCTTTCGGCCTGGGCGCAGGATCCATCCAAGGGCGGCATCCCGATCGTCACCGCCAACAGCGCTGGTCCGGCGAACTCGGTGGTGGAAGCCTCTGTCGAAGCGGACGGAATCGTCGCCATCCAGATCACGACGGGCGACGGCGTGCTGGTACAGCTCAGTTTCGTGCCGATGAGTGACGGCGCATTGGTGGGCTGGAAGGAAGTGCCGGGCATCTCGTATCCGTTTACGCTTCCGCTCTCACACCCCGATTACCCGGCGTCGCCTGGACCGGTGAACCTCTCCGCCGCCGAGGCACAAGGACTCGCTCGCGTCGAGTACGGCTTGCCAACCGCGTGGGCCGGCACTCGATTTCAGGATCTGCACACGCAGTTGGTCACACTCGTCCAGGGCGGTCCAACAGGTCCGTCGATGGCCAGCAAGTCCGTCTCGATCCTGACGCCGCCGGCGCAACCCGCCGTTCCCACGTACTACCCCCTCGATCTCGTGCTCGTTGGCGCACTGAATCCCGCACTGGCCCAGATCGTCGGCGTCTATTGGATCGACCAGGCCAAGGCGTCCGGCCAGGATCCGATGTTCGCAACAACGGTGTACGACTACATGTTGGTGGCCGCCCACCAGCAATCGCTCGGCACGACCGCCGCTGACGCGCTTCGCTGGCTGCGGCTGAATGGCCTCAGCACCGTTGATTCGTGCGTCATCTCGAACAAGAGTCTCCTCACTCCCGCGCCTCAGCTCGTTCCGCCGACGGGCAGCGAATGTTACGCCCTGCCGAGCGGCGGCCTGCTGCCAATCGACGCCGGTTTGTCTCATCGCAACCACGTCGGGCTGCGGTGGGATCTCAAAGGCCCGGGGCAACGCGCCATCGATCCGCGCGCGGTGATGTATCACGTGTGGCGGACGGATCTCGGCACTGCGGATCAACCCGCGACGCCCGGCACCTACACGCCGCTCACGGCTCAAAGCCCCGTCGTCATCGTCGCGCCCGACGCGCCGGCACAACTGCCCGCCCCACCTCCCGACTGGCCGCCAGATCCGCTCTTGTACTTCGATCTCCGGCTGGCGGACGGCTGGTACGGCTACACGGTGAGCGGTGTCGACCTGTTCGGCCGGCACAGCGCGGCGAGCGCGCCTGCACCTTGGCGCCAGTGGTCGCCGGCGCCCATCCCGGCGCCGTGGTACTTCAAGCAGCCGGCTGCGGCCGACATGGTGGTGCACCCGACCGCCATCCAACTCCTCGACCGCTCGCTGCCGCCGCCGCCGACCGGCATCCAGGCGCTCGCGCTGGACGATGCCGATCCCACGCTGGTGAAGGACGCCGCCTATGCGACGTGGCGCGCAACCATCGTGGGCGCGGCCTGGTTCCAGGCGCTGACGAGCGACGGGCAGCGCACGTTCACCGGGCTCCGCGTCCGCTGGCTGTGGACGCACGCACACATGCGCCAGGCGCCCGACGTGCAGGAGTTCCGCATCTACTTCCAGTCGGGCCAGGTGGATGTGTTGCAGGGGACGGTCGTCGCTGTGACCGCCGCCACCGCGACCGAATCGGATCTGGTGACCGATATTGCCGGCAACCGACCGGCCGACACGTTTGCGGGCGCGTCGATTCGCGTGGGACTCGACGCCTTCAAGATCGAGTCGACGCAGGCAGGCTCACCTCTTCGCCTGCGCGTCACCAACATCGGCCCGTTGAGAGATGTTGCGCCGCAGTCGAACAAGAGCTGTTCGATCGCCATCCCCGAGGGGCATGTTGAGTTCGTGGATTACACCGATCCAACGGCATGGGAGGAGCGTTTTGCGATCGTCCCGTACGCCGATTCGCGGGGAGTGGCCGTACAGATTCCGGCAGCGGACGCGCTCGGCGTACTCCTGGACGGCGTTGGAGCCGCCGTCGCAGGCACTCGCGTCAGTCTGGACGGATTGCCGGACTTGTCGGGCCTGGCCGGCGTCGGCGAGCAACTCGTGCTCGATGCCGACACGAATCGCACGAACCGCACATACCTGATTGTCGCGGTAGACGATACCAACAAGCAGGTTGAGGTCGACGGATCGCCGAATACCGCTGGCGCGCTGTCGGCGTGGCGCATCGTCTACCCCTTGCGCAGCTACGATGTCCTGCTTCCGCTGGCGACAGACGCAGAGCACAGCGGCATTTCGCTCGCCACTCCCCTCGCAAGACCTGTGGCGTACGGCCAGGTGAGCGTGAGCGCCGCCGATCAGAAGTCGTACGCGCGCGATGCACGCACGACGGGTCGCCTCGCCAATCGCAACGGCAACGAGAGCCCGGTGGGCAACAAGGCCACTGTCTTCCGTGTTCGTCGCGAGCCTCCGCCAGCGCCGACTCTGCCGCCAGCGGACTCTGACGTACTGCTCGCCACTCGAGCCGACTACCTGGCACATTCGTTCTTCACCTTCCGATGGCTCCCGATCGCGAACACGCAGACCGACGTGTTCCGGGCTCTCGACGAATCGGTCTTCGACGCCGACTGGGAGAAACCGGTTGCCGAGCGCCTCCAGCTCGATCCCGTTCAGAATTCGCTTCACCGCGCGCTCTTCCCGGGTGCGTCCGCCGAGCCTCGGTGGGATGACGTGAAGTGTCAGGCAGTGGCGGACGAACTGAACGCGATCACCGGCATGAAGGCCGCCGGGGCCACTCGCGCCGCAGCTCTGGCGGCGTATCGCGCCCTCAGCAACGATGCCCAGCGCGTCCTCGCCGGACTTCCGGGCAACGAGCGGGCGTTCAGCCAGATCACGATTCGGCCGCTCGACTCGACGGATCCGGCCGTCTCCGATCGTCGCGGACCTGATTCCCCCGACGGCTACACGGCGAATCCGGCGCTGCGTGCGTTCGAAGACACGCTCGACGGGCGCTCGAGCAGCCGGTACTTCTACCGCGCGGGCTCGGTTGACGCCGCGCACAACCGCAGCGCGCAGCTGAGTCCGTCCACACCACCAGTCGCGTGCCCGGACGTCACGGCACCGTTGACGCCGTCGATCACGAAAGCGATCGGGGGCGATCGGCACATCACGCTGCAGTGGGCCTCGAACCGCGAGCGCGACCTCGCCGAGTACCGCGTCTATCGCTCCGACACCGAGCACGACGCGCGCGACATTCGGCTGATGACGAGCGTTGGCATCGTGTCGCCTGTCACCGGCGGCCCTGCCGCGCAGCCCGCCGAGATGATTTGGACCGACACACCAGTCGCCGGCGGCAAGAACTTCTACTATCGCGTCGTCGCCGCTGACACTAGTGGCAACGCCTCGGAGGCGTCGGCGAGCCTCCTGGCCCGCGCCTATGACGACGAGCGGCCGGATCCTCCGCAGTGGGGTGCCACCACGACGGTCGGCAACGATGTGCGGCTGACGTTCGTGCTCGCCGATCCAACGCATCGTCCCCTCGTCCAACGTTGCGACGCGGATGCCTACCTTCCGGCCTGGAACAACCTGACGTCGTGGCTGCCCGCCGGCACCGGCGAGTGGACCGACTCGACGCGCGTGCCCGGCCGCGACTATCTGTACCGCGTTCGCGTGCAGGACGATCGCCAGCGGGTCAATCGCCTCTTCGTCGAGTCGAGGGTGTAGCCATGGCGACGATGTTCTCCATGTTCCTGCCGCCGGCCGCGACCAGTGCCGCGTCCGTCTTTCGCGAGAAGACGCCGTACGGGCCCTATACCATTTCGACCGGCGCGGGCTTTTCGGTTGGCGTCGTGATCGAAATCGCGGAGACGGCCCCGTCCGCGCAGCGGACGGTTCGCGCGTGCTGCGGGGGCTGGCTGAAAGTGAGCGGCACGCAGGCTGGAACGAGCGCGACGGATCCGGATGCGTCGTTCGTCCTTACGCTCATTCCCCTGCCGCCTCCCACGCTGGCGCTTCACGATGTCAGCCATCAGTCCGCGTTCGAGATGCCGACGGCCTTCGTGTACGCCGGGATCGATGCCGCGAGTGTCAAGGCCACCCTGGCGACTCAGATCGATCGGAAGATCTTCGATCGACGATCCGGACGTCTGATTCAGATCAGCAGCAACATCCCGGTCGACACCAAGTGGGCTGCCTTCTGCGACGGCAAGCTCCAGATTCCGCTCGCGGCCGGCGACTCGATAGGCGAAGTGAGCGCCAAGAGCCTGGACTCGGGGTACCGAAGCGTCGGATTCGCGGTACGAACGAATTCAGGCGGTGCACTCGACACCACAACCGAGCCTCTCAACTTTCTCGATCCCGCCCTCCTCTTCACGCGTCTCGCCGCGTTGAAGCTCTCCGGCGGCGCGGACGCCATCGATGCGGCCGACCGGACTGATTCGTGGCTCGACATCGCCACGACCGATCGCACCAGCGTCACCATTCGCGATGAATGGAACACGCCGCTCATCGACGCCACGCAGCAGGTCGTCGTGTCGGATGGCGTCACCTCCCAGTCGATCGCACTCACCGTCGATCGTCAGGGCACGTTCGTGCTTCCGGCGGGTGGCGCGGGCCCGTATAGCATCACGCTGGCGGGCCGCAAGCTGACGCTGGCCACGAGCGACTTCACTGCCTCGGACAGCGTGCTCATCACCCCGACGACCGGCGCCCACCACGTGATCGGCACGGTCCGTCCGGAAGACTGGTTTCATCCAACCACGCCGTCGCACGCGACATCGGCGACCGAGCTCCCGTTGTTCACGGAAGACAACGAAGTGGAATCGCTCATCGACGGCCTGGAGGCGTTTCCGCTCATCGTCAGCGACTTGAAGAAGATCGATGCCTCGACGGGTTTCTTCCTCTTCACCAACTGGTGGACCGAGCACCAGTTCGAGCTGGTGCCGGGTGATGCGGACTCGACTCTCGAAAAGCTGATGAGACAGGCAGACCTCGCGGGCGCGCCGACGCGAGCGCTGATCTTCAACCACTTCGCCGATCTCATTGTGCCCACGCCATTTTCGCCAGACAACGCCCGCGCATGCGTGTACATGAATGCGTTGGCGAACGGACAAGCGGTCCTCGACGGCCGTACCCACCATTTCTTCTTTCCGCCCGCGGGCGTGTATGTCGCGGCCCAGACGTGGGCTCTGTACGACCCGGCAGGCGCGGTCGCCCACCTGGCCGACCTTATGACCGGCTCCACCGGCCCGAACCATTTGGGAACCCATCACACGAAGTCGGCCGTCATCCGCAATCGGCAGGGCACCGTGGCCTATGTCGGCGGGATGGATTTCAATTCCAATCGACTGGACAGCCGCGAGCACGCCGCGAGTGCCACGCGCTTTCACGACGTGCACTGCCGCGTCAGGGGTCCCGCCGCGAGTGATTTGACAAAGGTGTTCGTGGATCGCTGGGCCGATCATCCCGACAATCAGCCGGCGGCGCGGCAGTTGGCTATCGGCGCGCCCGCGAGCGGCGCCACGGGCACGAAGATCGAACCGACGATCAACTCTCCAACCTCCCGGTCCACATGCTTCGTACAGATCGCGCGAACGATCCCGGCAGGCGTCACGAACTACGCGCCCAATGGCGACCGCACAATCGTCGCGACGATCAAGCAGGCCATCGGACGGGCGCGACGATACGTGTACATCGAAGACCAGTACCTCTGGGCAGCCGATGTCAGCGCCGCACTGCAGGGCGCACTTCCCAACATCGATCACCTGATCGTCGTCGTGGATCACAGCGGCGGCGAGTCGAATGCCGCGCCATCGAACCGGGCACACTACCTGTTCCTCGACCCGCTCCACCGGGCCTTTCCTGAGAAGCTGCACGTCTTCAGCCTCGGCAACCACGGCTCCGAGTACAAGATTCACACCAAGGCCGTGATCGTCGACGACGTGTTTGCGACCGTCGGATCGGCCAACATGGGCCGCCGCAGCTACACGCACGACACCGAAACGAACGCCAACATCATCGACGGCAAGATCGAGGATGGGGCACGAAAGTTCGCGCGCGACCTTCGCGTGCGCCTGTGGGCCGAGCATCTTGGCTGGCCGGACTCGGCGAACTCCTATCAGCGCCTGGCCAACATAGACGAGGCGGTTCGTTATCTGACGACCCCGACTTCCGTGTCGCGCCTTCTGCCATTCGATCTGAACGCAGGCGCCGGCACGGGCTACATGCTGACGTGGGACTCGCTCTGGGAGCCCGACGGCAGCGCGCCTCCGGCACCCTGAGCGACCGATCATGGCCCCCGACTACTCCTATCCATCGCCGCTCAGCACCCTGCTTCCGCCCGGGTTTGGGCTCGATCAGGTGCTTCCGCTCGACGCCGACACGCTGGCGGCGATCGATGCGGCGGTGTCGTACGTCGATTTCACCTCGAGGTCCACGCCCCAAGGCCTGGGGCTGTCGCTGACGGTCTTGATCGAGGGCGAACTCGCGATTCCGATCCCTTGGGTGGACGGGCTGGCGCTGGTGTTTGGCGGCGCGAGCGGCGCCGGCCTCACCGCTTTCGAGGCGTCGATCGCACTCGGGCCCGGCACGTTCGAGTTCCAGGTTGACGACGTTGAAATCGCGCTGCGGCTCCCCCCGGATATTCTCAAGCCTGCTCCCGGTCCCAGTGGGACGGCTGCGCCGTACGCAGAGATCGCCGTGCGGGGCGGCTTCTCGATCGACCAAGCGCTCAATCTACGGTTCCAGGGATTCGATCGGCTGTCGTTGAGTCCGGTCACCATCGGCGACACCGGCATTGTCATTTCGGCCGACGACGTACGTCTCGACCTGTCGCCGACAGAGACCATTCCCGAGGTGGTGGCCGCGGGATTCGACGAAAGCTTCATCGGTGTCTTCATCGGGAATGCCCGCGTCGAGCTGCCGGAGGGCCTGCCCGCCCTCGCGCCGGAGGATCTCGTCCTGCAGAAGTGCGCGGTCGGATCGGGCGGTGTCAGCGGCCGCCTCTCCGCCGTCTACACGCCGACGTACGACGAGAACGCGAAACAGTTCAGCGGCCGCGGCGCCGGCGAATTGTTCACGGTTCCGTTTGCGCTCACCGAAATCGCGATCGAGCTCAAACACGGTGCTCTCGTCGAATCGAAGATCGCGGGCAAACTGCTGCTGCCGTTCTTCGACCATCCCACCGACGTTGAAATCGCCCTGAACCTCGACGGGCGACTGACCGTCAAGCTGGCGGCGCCCAATGGCCTGTTCACCCTGGAGAGAGCCGACCTGCTGTCGATGACGCTCAGCAGCCTCGGCTTCGACATCGCCGACGGGTTGCTCACCGCCAGGATTTCGGGATCGCTTACGCCATTGATCGCCGGCATCAAGTGGCCGACCTTTACTGTCAACGAGCTATCCATCGACTCGAAGGGTCACGTCCGGCTCGCCGGCGGGTGGATGGCTCTGCCGAGCCAATACGCCCTCGACTTCCACGGGTTCCGCATCGAAATCACCAAGCTCGGATTCGGGAAGACGGACGACGGCGGAAAATGGGTGGGCTTCTCCGGCGGCCTGAAGCTGGTGGAGGGGCTACCGGCCGGCGCGTCGGTCGATGGTCTTCGCGTCATCTGGTACGAAGACGGACGGACGCCGCCGATCCGACTCACCCTTCAAGGCGTCGGAATCGAGTTCGAGATCCCGGAAGTGCTCCGGTTCAAAGGAGCCGTCAACTTCAGCGGTCCTCAAACCAGAACGCTTCCCGTTTCCGCCACGCTGCCGAGTGGCGGCACCGAGACGATTCAGCGCTTCGACGGTGCAATCAGTCTCGACCTGCTCGCCATCAACATGAGCCTCGACGCCACGTTGGTCGTCGGGCAGGCCACGGGCGATCGCGGCAACTACGGCTTCTTCGCCATCTATGTCGCCGTCGAATTGCCGGCGGGCATTCCGCTGGGCGCGACCGGCCTCGCGTTCTACGGCTTCGCCGGGCTGTTTGCAACGCAGATGGAACCCAACCGGAAACCGGAGGAAGGTTGGTACGAGAACGCCGACGGCGGTCCGGGCTGGTACAAGCGCGGCACACCGGGCATCGTGGACCTGAAGACGAAGTGGGATCCGATGCCGGGCAGCCTCGCACTCGGTGCGGGCACCACGATCGGCACACTCCCCGACAACGGTCAGAGCTTTCACGGCAAGCTGCTGTTCGTGCTCATCCTGCCCGGGCCGATTCTCATGCTCGAGGGGCGGGGAGATCTGCTCAAGAAGCGCAGCCAGCAGGAGGGCGGCGGCACCGCCAGCGAGCCGCTCTTCCGCGCCATCGCCGTGCTCGACGGGCGCGCTGGCACGATGACGATTGGTCTCGACGCACGCTACAAGTACGGCGCCAAGGGCGAACTGCTCGACATCCGCGGGAGCGCCGAAGCGTTCTTCAGTTTTCAGGACGCGAGCGCCTGGCACATCTACATTGGGCGCAAAGACCCACGCGAGCGCCGCATCGTCGCGACCCTGTTCCAGATCTTCCTGGCCAATTCGTACTTCATGCTGGATGGAAAGAATCCGTTCTTCCAGACCGGCGCCTGGATCGGATACGAAGCCAAGTACAAGTTCGGACCGGCCGCGCTCGAGATCAGCGCCTTCATCGAAGCCGACGCGGTCGTCAGCCGCAAGCCGGTGCACTTCTTCGGCGAACTGACGTTGCACGGCGGCTTGAGCCTCAGCCTGTTCGGCCTGGGGTTCCGCCTCATCGTCCACGCGCACGCGGCCGCCGACGTCTTCGACCCGCTACACATTCGCTTCGACTTCCACGTCGCGCTCGATCTGCCTTGGCCGCTGCCAGACTTCAGCGTTGACTTCTCCGCCGAATGGGGACCGTTCCCCGATCCGCCGCCGATCCCGCTCCCGCTTCAGGATGTGGCCGCCGAGCACTTGAAGGTCACCACGACGTGGCCTTTGAAACGCGACGCGACCGTGCCACTGCTGCGGCCCGACTACAACCGTGGCGACGACTTCCTCGTCGATACACCGCCGGTTTACTCCGAGCCGAGCGACTTCAGCGTGCTGCCGATCATCCCGCTCGACGCGAGGATGCACCTGACGTTCGGCCGGCCGATGAACGACGATGCCAGGGTGGGTGTGAACCCGCAGCCGACGACGCCCGAGTGGGATCAGATCGGCGATACCAGCAGTGGAACGGGGCCCGCGAGAGCACGCTTCAGCCTGCAGGAGATCACTCTCGCGAAGCGCACCGCGTCGGGGTGGACGAAAGTGGCGTGGGCGCCGAACCCAACCCCCGCCACCCCGCAGCAGCAGATGTACGGCTCGTGGGCACCGGTGCCGACGGCGAACGGCGCGCCCGGCGGCGTAGACCAGGTGAAGTTGTGGCTCTGGTCGAAGAATCCGTTCGACTACACCCGACACGCAGGACGCGCCTGGGACGAATGGACTGCGACGGCTCTTCCCGACTACCCGTGCGTGCCGGCTGCTCCGGATCGGGAGGATTGTTTCGATCTCTCAGATGTCGATCCTGGGAGAATCGGGTCCGCGCCGTGGCACCCGCCTGGATTCCCCGACGTCACCGTTCAGTTCGCGACGGTCGACGGTGCAACCGTCATCTCCATCACGACGCCGGGCGATGTCACTGGCGTCCGCGTGCGCCCATCCTCGCAGACCGACGCCGTCCTGCTCCGCTGCTGCGCCGACTTCCGCGGTCGGCTGCCGGGAGTCGGCTCCAACCCTCGCGTCGAGTATCGGTTCCGATTCGAAGTTCACACGGGGGCGGGCGGGGTGCCGATCCCGGCCGCTTCCAGCCAGATCGTCGCCGTGCCCGGCGTGGACACCGGCTTGGCGCTGGGACCCGAGATGATAGTCATGCTGCCGCGTCCGGCGATGACGATCGAAGCGCTGATTAGTCGCGCGGGATCGAACGCCTCGCTTGCCGGCTTCAAGGCCGACGGGACGTCAGCCGGACGCGTCGGGATCTCCTCGGGTTCGAAACAGCACGTACGACTGAACGGCGACGGCATCGTTCGTCTGGTCGTCCGCTCGGGCGGCGAGGGCGTGTTGCATCAGATTTGCGAAACGTATTCGTCGTTGAGCGTCACCGACGCCGTCGACGGTCGTGGCACGAGGCTGGGGACAACCGCGGGAGGAAACGGAGGAGGAACCGGAGGAGGAAACAACGAAGGTGTCGTTGTGACGGGTGGAAGCAATGGCATCGGTTCGGTGACCATCACCGTAGAAGCGGGAACCGACGCGGGACGGGTGTGCATCAGGCGGCCGCCCGATCCGAACGACGTGAACCGCCGCGCGACGATGAGCGATCATCTCCGCGACGAAACGGCTCGCTGGTCTCAGACAGGCGACGTGCTCGAACCATCCACCATCTATCGGCTGAAGATCGTGACCGAGGTCCAAGTCGAAAGCGATCTCTCCTTGAATGGATTCACGGCACCCTCGGGATCGAACACGGCCTATCAGTTGCTCCCGTCGCCAAAACAGGAGCAATACGCTTTCTTCCGGACAATGGGCCCGCCAGGCTTGGCGGACCTCTCCACTCCGGAGGGAGTGCCGGCCGACGTGCCGTTTGCCTGCGGCCTCGACAATCTCACGCTGTACGTCAAGCAGACGATTCCAGCGACGGTGCCCGCAGCAGGACAGGCGCCGTTCCTGGCGAGGCCCGTCTATCGGGCGTACGACGTGGGCGTGGAGTTCAACGAGGACTACGTCGATCTGATGTACCGGATTGCGCGCCGCGATCTCGTCCTTCAGCTGTACGACGCCAACGTGCAGCCGGTTCGCGACTCGCTCGGGCGTCTCGTCACCCTCGTCAATCGATGGGGCCGGACCGAGCAACTGTCTCTGAGCGAAACGGACCAACGCCTGGTCAAGACACTCAACGACGCCGGGTGCGCCACTATCAACGAATCTGGCATCCCTCATACCGGCGTGCTCGTTGCGCCGATCTCGGGCGTCGTGCTCAACGCCGACACGGTGTACGAGGCGCGGCTGGCGCCGCGGCTCATGCACGAGGATTTCGGGGCGCTCGACGCCGGGGCCGTACCTAATCCCGGCACTGGTGCCATCGGTAAGTGGGTTGCCGTCAACGAAAGCTCGGCGAGTCCTGCGTCGAGCTGGACGATTCGGGAGACCGGCACGCCACCGACCCACGTGGTGACGCAGACCGCCAACGTGCGCGGCGGCACCGACGACGGCAAGGATCCCGTGAAGCCGGGCGCGCTCTTGCTCGCGAGCGACGACAGCGGCCGTCCGTCGAGCGATCCGACCCAGCCGGGCAACTGGTCGGATTACCAGACGATGGTCATACTTCGCGCAACCGCCCGCGACGGGGCGGTCGGGATCCTCTTCCGGTATCAGGGCGCCGGCACCTTCTACCGGTTCTCCATGGACGGGCAGCGGAAATATCGCCGGCTGGTGAAAGTCGTCAACGGCACGCATACCGTGCTCGCCGAAGATGACTTCGCGATGCAGACGGCCGTCGACTACCGAATCACCATCGAGGCGATCGGCGCGAGCTTGCGTGTGTATCAGGACGGCGACCTCGTGTTCTCGGTCACCGACACGACGATCGCGGCGGGGCGGCTCGGCCTGTATTCGTGGGGGAGCCTTGCGCCGTGCTTCGCCGACGTCGCCATCGAGGATTTCGGACCGAGAGCCGTGGCCGCGTACCGCTTCAAGTTCACCACGTCCGACTTCGCCAACTTCTTCCACCACCTGCACAGTTACTCGGACGAGACGTGGCGAGCCCCGCTCGATCTCGCAACGCTTCGGACGAACGCCGCTCTGCCAGCCGACACGGCCACGGAAGCCGAGCACCGGGCCTATGCCGCCGCGGCGCAGTCGGTTCTTGGGGATCGGGCCAACCAGGCGCCTCACGGAATCCAGATCACACGGATTGAATCTGGCGGACAGGCCCAGGGCTTCCTCGTTGAAAGCCCGGAGCCTCTCGACTGGACTCGGACATCCTTCACGCTCAAGACAGCGGATCGTCGAGTGGCCGCGCCGTTGCCTCCGCTGGACGTCAAGCTTACGGACGTCACGTTCGCGACGACCGACCTCGCGCAGCACTCCGTCTCGCTCGTTCTGTTGAACACCGCGGACCTCTCGGGCTGCCGAATCGAACGTTCCACTCTTCCCGGACCAGACACCGACGCGGCGAGCCCTCACGTGCTCCTCATCATTCGCGCGACCGGCAGCGATGCGGGGTTGTTGTTCCAGGAGACGTTCGGTCCCAACGCACTGGATCGATACGAAGTCATCGACCTGGAGCCGCCGCAGCCTCCGCCGACCTCGTACGCTTCGCGCTGGATCGTCGCGAACGGCCGAATCGAGGAGCGTAACGACTACCGGGGCGGTTCGCCGATGGCCGACGTGCTGCCCAGACGGCCGGGCACCATGGCCGTTCTCGAGACCTCGTTCGACAACGCTCGCATTGCCTTCACTCTGCAGACGCAAAGCCTGCGTGACGTCGGCGTGGTGTTCCGCTGCACGGACAGCGAGCACTTCTATCGCTTCTCATTCTCCCGGTTCGATCCGTCCTTCAACGGTGGCTTCCGTCGCCTCGTCAAACGCGTCAACGGCGTTGTCACTGTGCTCTGGGAAGACACCGTGATGACGGATACGAGCCGGCCGGTGCGCGTGACGATCGAGACCTTCGACGATCGCTTGATCGGCTACGTCGATGGCTCGCTGGTGTTCAACGTGCGCGACAGCGAGCTGCCAGCCGGGCGGCCTGGCTACTACTGCTGGGGCAATACCCAGGCGTTCTTCGAGGAGCTCGAGGTCGAATCGCTCGAAGCCGATCCGGTACTGTGGGAGCCGCCGCTCGCGGCCAGCGACGAACTTCAGTTCTTCGATGCGCCACAGACACACGGCGGGCCGTCGATCTGGACCGTTGCCGGCGGTGTCGTCCTTCAATCGGCGCCGACGGCAGGCGATGACGGCGCGTGGGAGGTGGTCGCCGGAACGGCCGACGACGTCGCGGTAGGCGCTGATGGATCGGTGTGGTCAACACGCTCGCAGAGAAACCGATCGGTTCTCGCTCGATGGAACGGGCTGGCCTGGGAGAGCAAGCGCGGCGGCGGTGTGCGCGTGGCCGTCGACGGCGAAGGCAAGCCGTGGATTGTGGACGCGACAGGATCTATCGCCCGGTGGAATGGCACGGCGTTGCAGCGACTGGCCGGCCGCGCCGTTGACATCGGGCTCGGCGATCCGGGTGCTCCCGCTTACATCGTCGGCACAAAGCCGGAGCTCGATGGCTACGAACTGCTCTACTGGAACGACCCCGCGTGGCACGCCTTCTCGGGGGCTGGGGTCCGAATTGCGGTGGGACCCACCGGCGACCCGTGGGTGGTGAACGACAGACATCAAGTATGGGTATTCGAGTGGGCGACCCAGGCGTGGCGGCAACTGCCGGGTGAGGCAACAGACATCGCCGTCGGCGCTGACGGCTCGGTCTGGATTGCAGGAACGACACCCGCACCTGGCGGGGGGTTCGTCGTTTCGCGATGGAACCAGTTCGCCTGGGAAGCGGTGCCCGGCCAGGGCGCGACCGCGATTGCGGCCGGTCCCGACGGAAATCCCTGGGTGGTGACGAACACGCGACGCCTCGCGCGGTGGGTTGGCAATCGTGCCACCAAGCCAGGCGCGAGCGCCCTCGGCGGGCCACAGAGCCTGAGCGACATTCATCTGCGTGCGCGCCTTCGTTCCGACTCCGGCGGTGCGATCGGCCTCTACTTCCGCTATCGAGACGAGGGCAACTACTACCGGTTCTCGATGGACCACGATGGCGTCTACCGTCGTCTCGTCAAGGCGGTCAACGGGACGGTGACAGTTTTGTGGGAAGACCACACGCAGTACATGACCGGACGGTCGTACGACGTCTCTATTTGTGCGCAGGGCCGCTGGCTGTCCGTGTCGATCGACAGCGTGGCGCTCTTCACGGTTCAGGACTTCGATCACGACGCAGGCCGCGTCGGCTTCTATGCGTACGCGAACCCGAGCGCCAGGTTCGAGAATGTCGTGGTGACCAACTCCAGGAGAACCGCCGGGCCGTGGACCATTCGTGACGAAACCGCGACCGGCGCTCCGTCCTGGTGGCGGGTGCGCCGCGGCGCGCTTGCGCAGATCACGCGCATCGGCGAAGCCGACGCCAACGCGAATATCGGAACCGATGCCATCGTGGGCGATCCCGCGTGGTCCGCCTATCGCGTGAGCGCGAAGATGTCGTGCGTCACCGGCGAAGCTCTGGGACTCGTGTTCTGCTATCGGAGCGACGGCAACTGCTATCGCTTGACCGTCGATGCGCAGCACAACCTGCGGACGCTCACCCGGCACGTGGCCGGCGTGCCCTCCACGTTGTGGCAGGCGCCGGGGGGATACACGCCCGGCGGTCCGGTGGTGCTGATGGTCGAGGCGTCGGGCTCGAACCTGGTGGGGTACCTGAACGGCGAGCGTCTGTTCGACGTCGCAGACCCGACGTTTGCCGCAGGCGCGGCGGGCGTTTCGTGCTGCCGGAACGACTCGTTCGAACTTGATTCGTTCGAAGTCCGCGAGCTTCCGCTCGCTGCGTCCGCGCTCTTCAGGGATCGGTTCGCCGAAAAGGATACGTCGACGTGGACCTTCGTGGACGGTGGCGGCGCGCTCAGGGTGTCGCGCTGGGTCGCACGCCAGTCCGTGCTGACGCGAACGCTCGATAAACGCTCGAGCCGCAGGCTCACAGCGGCGGAGATCGCGCGCACCCGATCGTTCGCGATCATCGACCGTGATCTTCGGAGCGACGTGATGGTTGTCGCCGGCGTGACGCTGCACACCGCGGGAAGCGCGGGCGTGGTCGTGCGGCATCAGGACGAGAAGAACTACGTGCTGTTCAGGCTGAGTTCCGCTCAGGGCCGCGCGGAGTTGATTGAGGTGACGTCCGGCGTCGCCGTGACGACATGGACGACGGCGATCACGATTGCTCCAGGTCGCGAACTGGTACTTCAACTGCTGCTGAACGGCGAATCTGTCCGGAGCTTCATCGACGGCGTACCGGCATTTGGTCCGACGCCGATCGCGGCCGGCCCTGGACGAATCGGCCTCTTCAGCGACGCGGACACGACGGCGGAGTTTGCGAGAGTGGCGGTCTATCCCGTCGATCGCGCGTT
Organism: Vicinamibacterales bacterium; assembly: GCA_036504215.1. NCBI lineage: Bacteria > Pseudomonadati > Acidobacteriota > Vicinamibacteria > Vicinamibacterales > Vicinamibacterales bacterium. The sequence goes on from DASXVO010000087.1 coordinate 51,186, forward strand.
CAATACCTGGCTGCTGAGCGACGCCTTCGACAGGCTGGTGCCGGGACGCTGGACGTTCGTGGACGAGGGCACGACAAATGCGCCTTCTCAGTGGACCGCGGGCGCTGGTGCGCTCGGCCAGTCGGAGGCGATTGGCGACGGCATCACGAATCCGGCGCATCTGGACAAACTGGGCACAACCGCAGTGGCCGGCGACACTCTTTGGACCGACTACCGGGCCAGCGTCGGCATCCGATCGAGGGTTGCGGGCACACTGGGGCTCGAGGTGCGACGAAAGGACGATCGCACTTTCCTGCGATTCGAACTCGATTTCGCCGCGGGTGTCCGGCGGCTCATCAAGGCCGTCGACGGGGTGTTCTCGTCGCTCTGGGAAGATCGTGTGACGCTGGCGGCGGGTCGCGAGTACCTCGTCACCGTCGATGTTCAAGGCGATCAGGCGGCAGCATTCGTGGATGGCGTCGAAGTGTTTCGAGGGATGGACCACTCGGTGGCCATCGGGTGTGTCGGCCTCTTCTGCTACGCGAGCGCGGGGGCGGTGTTCTCCTCGCTTTCGGTTGCACCGGCTGTCTGGGTGCCGCACTACCAGTTTGGTTCGGAGCGGCAACTGCCCTCCGGCACATGCGTCCGCGTTTCGCAGGCCGCGCCGGCCGCCGGCACGACGCCTCGACCAGGCGTGATCGAACGGCAGATCGATTCCGACGCTGCGCAGGTGGCGCGGTTCCCCGCGCGTGGCGTTCAGCTTCGATTCGTCGCGCGAAATGGCCAGCCGGGTCACACGCGCGTCTTCCTTCCCGACACCGAGTTCGCCGTGTCTGTTGACGCACAGGTCGTGCGCAAGGTCGATGGCACGGGTGTGTTCGTGCTGCCGCGCACATCAACACAGCTCGGCGCAGGCGAGTATCGGTGGTGTGTCGTCTATCGCCGCCAGGGAACCGGGCTGCTGCGACTCTCTCAGAGCGGCGACACGAGCGACGAAACGGTGACGCTCGACGTGCCCTGGACGAGCGTGAACTGAACCCTGAAGGCCTACCGCTTGTTCCGAAGGTTCTGCGGCGGCCAATCGCTTGGCTGCGGGATCCACATGTCTGGTGGAAGAAAGACGGAGTCGGCCAGGAGAATGCATCCAATCTGACTGATTCCTGAACGCACGGCCATGTGATGTTGTTCGCGGATGTGGCCCAGACGCGCCTGCATGTCGTCCACCGTCGCAGCCCCGTTGCCTTCCTTGAAGCACTCCCACGCGAGCCACTCTGGGAGCCTGTCGAATCTGGAGAAAGATCCGAACCCGGCGATCGCGTTGCGCGGCGACTTGAGCTTGAACAGGAACGGCGCGCCAGGCGTGCCGAGGAAAGCATAGTGGTCCGACGGTGTCCAAAAGTTGACCTCCTCCCACGTTCTCTTCCGGGACAGGAAGTCAAACCACCCGTTGTGGGTGACGGCGACCCAACCCTCCATGCCCGCCAAGCCTCCGTAGCACGCCCACTGTAGCCCGTTCAGGACGCATGGGCCACGGTTCCCGCTGCGAGCGACAATGTCTCCACGACGGGGGACGATTCAAGGGGCTCCGCCGACCAATTCGTGTTCTCTGTCGCCGCAGGGCTGAGGTGCGTGGGCCGCGCAGACGGCGGCGCCGTATCATGAACCGAATCGGAGGTTGGCGATGAAACATAGGCCCCTCTCGCAGCGCGAAATGGAAGCCGTTCGCGAGTTCTCTACACGCATCCGCGCGGCGCTCGGCTCAAATCTCCTGGAACTTCGGCTGTTTGGCTCCAAGGCCAGGGGCGACTCTCGGCCGGACTCTGATCTCGACGTACTCGTGGTCGTCACCGGTGATCGCGTGGGGGCTGAAGACCTG
>DASXVO010000088.1 GCA_036504215.1 Vicinamibacterales bacterium
GAACGAATCTCGTCAGGATCTGGGACCGGTTCGGCCTGCTCGCTATCGTCCTGGCGTCCTGGGTCGTGTTCGCGGCGTTTACGGACGGATTTGTGTCGGAGTTCAACGTCTACTCCGTGGGACGCCTGGTGTCGATCGCGGTGGTTGTCGGGTTCTCGCAGATGGTTGTCATCGCTATCGGCCAGATGAACCTCTCGATAGGCGCCATCGGAGGCGTCGTGGCCATGTTCCTCGGGTGGCTGATGCAAGGGCTCGGGATCCCATGGCCGGTTGCCATCGTGGTCGCGGTCGGCTTCGGCGGTCTCCTCGGGGCGGTGAACGGGGCAGTGATCGTCCGCACCGGGATCAACGCCTTCATCGTGACCTTGGGCACCGCGAGCGTGTTCTCGGGGGCGATGTTCATCGCCACGAAGGTCGAGGCGTTCCGGGATCTTCCCCCGGCCTTCCTGGAGTTCGGACGGCTCAAGCTGCTCGGGCTGGTCTCGCCGCTGGTCCTGATGATGATCGGCGCGCTCGTCTTCCTGTTCCTGCTCTATCGGGGAACGACGCTCGGGCGCCAGATGCTGGCCACCGGCGCGAACGCGCGGGCGGCTCGGGTCTCGGGTGTCCCCGTCGGCCGCATCGTGACCGTCACGCACATGCTCTCTGGCGCTCTCGCCGGCCTGGCTGGCGTGATGCTGGTCCTGCGGATCGGCTCCGCCATCCCGTCGATCGGTACCGCCGGAGGAGGCGACTGGCTCCTTCCATCGTTCGCCGCCCCGGCTATCGGGGGCACGCTCCTGTCCGGCGGGGTCGTCAACGTGGTCGGCACGTTCATTGGAGGCCTCCTGCTCGGCACCATCGAGAACGGCCTGACGCTGCTGTCAGTACCGGGGTTCTGGGTGCAGCTCATCACAGGCCTGGTTCTGCTCTTTGCCGTCATCCTCGATCGGGCCCGCACCGTGGCGGTCGAGCGGAGCCGGCTTGGAGTGGCGGCATGATCGGGGTCCGGCGAGCACAGCTCCATGCCGACTGGTCCGGGCTCCTCCTCATCACCGTCGCTGTCGCGGTGGGCCTCTCGCTCCTCACCGAGCAGTTCACAGCCGGATTCAATATTTACGTGCTGATGTTCAACATCGCCCTGGCCGTGGTTGTCGCCTACGGACAGATGGTGGTCGTGGCTACGGGCGGCATGAACATCGCCCTGGGGGCAACCGGCGGTCTCTCCGCCGTGATCATGGCTGGTCTCATGGAGTCGTACGGCGTTCCGCTTCCGGTGGTGATCGTTGTCGGACTGGCCGCAGGCGCGCTAATGGGCTTCATCAACGGCTTCCTGACGATCAAGACCGGCATCAACCCATTCGTTATCACGCTCGCCATGGCGAGTGCCTACACGGGCCTGAACATGGCGGTGACGAGCGCGAACCCGTACTACAACATCAGCCCGACGCTCGTGGAGTGGGGGCAGGCTCGGACCGAGATCCTGCCGCATCCCGCGATCGTGACCGTGGTCGTGGCGCTGGTGCTGGCGACGCTGTTCCACCGCCTCGTCCTCGGGCGCAACATCCTCGCGGTCGGCGGCAATGCGCGGGCCTCGGAGATGACCGGGGTACCGGTGGAGCGGGTCATCGTCTCCGCCCACGTGCTTTCGGGGTTCCTGGCCGCCCTCGCGGGTCTGCTCACGATGGCCCGACTTGGCAACGGCACACCGACGATCGGCAGCGACTGGCTGCTCCCGGCGTTCGCTGCCCTGATCATTGGCGGCGTTCCCCTGGAAGGCGGCAAGGTCGCGGTGATGGGCGTGGTGTTCGGCGTCGCGATCCTCGAGCTCATCACCAACGCGCTTGCGATCAACCGGATCGATCCGTATTGGGTCACGTTGCTGCAGGGGACCCTGATTCTGGCCGCCGTTGGGATTGGGCTGCTGCGCAGCGAATCAACCCGAAGCCGGATCCGGGGCAGCCTAGGCCGATCCTCGGCCAGAGCGAGCTGAGAAGACCGTCATGAACGATGAACGCGAGATGAGCGCCTCCGAGCACGCCATTCCGATCGTCGAGGCGTCAGCTGTCGACGGGTCAGGCCCTGGCGCGCCGCCGCTGCTGCAGATGCTCGACATCCGCAAGGCGTTCCCGGGCGTGCAGGCGCTCGACGGCGTTTCGCTGATCCTCAACGCGGGCGAGGTCATGGCGCTGCTTGGGGAGAACGGCGCCGGCAAGAGCACCCTCATCAAGGTCCTCACCCGGCTGTACCGCCAGGAGGAGGGCTCCATCCTCATCGAGGGCCATGAGGTCGCGTTCGCATCTCCCCATGAGGCACATGCGACCGGCATCGCCCACGTTCCGCAGGAGCGCAATCTCATCCCGCGCTTCTCGGTCGGCGAGAACATCATGCTCGAGGCCCTCCCGAAGCGCGGCGGCCTCGTCGACTACGACATCGTGCACCGCGAGGCCCAAATGTGGCTGGACCTGCTTCATGTGTCCGTCGATTCACGGACCCTGGTCGGCGATCTGAGCGTCGCGCAGATGCAGCTGGTGGAGATCGCGAGGGCGATTTCACGTCAGGGCAGGATCCTCGTTCTCGACGAGCCCACGGCGTCGCTCACGCCACACGAGACGAAGGTCCTGTTCGCGATCCTGCGCGACCTGCGGACCAGGGGCGTCGCGATCATCTTCGTCAGCCACAAGCTCGAGGAGGTGTTTGAGCTCTGCGACACGATCATGGTGCTGCGGGACGGGCGCAACGCGGGCCCAAAGGTCGCGTCCTCCGAGATCGACCGCGACGCGTTGATCACGCTCATGGTGGGACGAGCTCAAGTCGTGCGCGAGCTGCCCGCCCAGCAGGCCGCCCCGGGCGAGGTCGCTCTTGAGCTCCGCGACGTCACGACCTCCTCGGGGGGGGCCAACATCAGCCTGTCCGTGCGGCGTGGCGAGATCCTGGGGCTCTACGGGCTGGTCGGCGCCGGGCGCAGTGAGCTCGCACGCTCGATCATCGGCATCGACCGTGTCCTGTCGGGCCAGGTCCTCGTCCGCGGCGAGCCAGTGAGCATCAGGAGCGCCGGCGAGGCGCTCGACCGATACCGGATCGGGTACGTGTCTGAGAACCGGAAGGAGGAGGGTCTCATCCTCCTTCACTCGGTCATGAGCAACATCAGCATCACGATCTGGCGCCGCCTCCAGAACGCCTTGGGCTGGATCGGCGGTCGGGGCGAACGGACCGCCGTTGAGACATTCACTACGAGCCTTGAGATCAAGACGCCGAGCCTGGCCACCTCCGTGGGCAGTCTGAGCGGCGGCAACCAGCAGAAGGTCAGCCTTGCGAAGTGGCTGACCGCGTCCGTCGAGATCCTGATCATCGACGAACCCACCGTGGGCATCGATGTCCGCACCAAGGCCAACCTCCACGACCTGATCTGGAGGCTGGCCGGTGAGGGCATGGCGATCATCCTCATCACCAGCGACATGCCCGAGATGGTCCGGCTTGCCCACCGGATCGTCGTGATGCGCGCCGGCCAGGTCACCGGCGAGATCGAGAACAGTCACGAATACGCCGAGATGAGCCAGCGGATCATGGGCCACATCCATTGACCGCGCTCGCCGTCCGCGGCTTCCGCCGGCTGCGGCTCCCCGGCAACCAAGCCAGAAGCGTGTATATGCGCGCCCAGAAGACGGAGGTACGACCGTGCCTGTCAACCCGTATGAGATCGCACCGCTCGGCCGGACGAGCCTGAAGATCCCCAGGCTGGGGCTCGGTATGGTGTCCCTCGCGGGCATGTATGAGGCTGTCGCGGACGAGACCGCCCACGTCACCCTCGACCACGCGTGGGGTATGGGGATCCGCTACTACGATGCGGCCCCGGTCTACGGGTACGGCCTGGGCGAGACCCGTATGGGTCGCCTCCTGCAGGCCAAGCCCCGCGGCGAATTTGTGGTCTCCACCAAGGTGGGGCGGCTCCTCTACCCCCTCGAGGAGGTGCTGGCTGATCCATCCCTCGATAGGGACTGGCAGCGCCTTGGCTCCATCACCGGAATCGACGCCTCGGACAAGGTTCAGGGCGAGGATCTCAACGACTGGTACTTCCGCGGCGTTCCGGATGTGCGGCCGGTCTACGATTACAGCCGTGACGGCGTGATGCGGTCGGTGGAGGAAAGCCTTGAGCGGACGGGTCTCGACCGCTTCGACATCCTCTGGATCCATGATCCCGACAGCCACTGGGAGCAGGCGATCGGCGGCGCCTTCCCCGCGCTCGCCGACCTCCGGAGCCAAGGCGTCGTCACCGCTATCGGCGCCGGGATGAACCAAGCTGAGATGCTCGCGCGATTCGCACGAGAGGGCGACTTCGACGCGTTTATGTGCGCCGGCCGCTACACCCTGCTGGACCAGCCGGCCCTGGACGAGCTCCTACCGGTCTGCCTCGAGAAGAACATCGCCATCGTGATCGGCGGGGCGATGAACAGCGGCCTGCTGGCCAACCCGAGCCCGGACTCCCACTTCGACTACGGCCCCGCCCCGAAGGCGTGGCTCGACAAGGCCTTGGCGATCAAGGCGGTCTGCGAGCGCCACCGCGTGCCGCTTCGTGCCGCAGCACTCCAGTTCGGATTCGGCCATCCCGCGGTGGTAGCAGTCGTGGCCGGCGTGCGCAAGATCAGCCACCTCGAGGACACGGTCGCCATGATGCAGGTGCCGATCCCCGACGACCTGTGGGAGGAGCTCAAGGCCGAGGGCCTGCTGCCGTCCGAAGCGCCCACGCCGCGTCTCGAGCTGGTGGCAGGAAGCGGAAACTAAGGTGGCGATCACAGTCGACGCCCACCATCACTTCTGGGACACGTCGGACGCGCGGTTCGACTACTACTGGATGACGGATGACCTCGCGCCTATCCGGGGCCGTTACGGGCCAGCCGAGCTCCGGCCATGGCTGGCAGAGAACGGGGTGGATCGGACGGTCGTCGTCCAGACCATCCCGTCACTCCTCGAGACGGAGGAGTTCCTCGCAACCGCGGCGACCACGGATTTCGTGGCGGGCGTGGTGGGCTGGGTCGACCTCGTTGACCCGGCCGCCGGCGACATGATCAGCGCCCTGCAGGCGCGGATCCACGGAGACAAGTTGGTGTCGATCCGGCACCAGGCGCACGATGAACCGGACCCGGACTGGCTTGGCCGCCGCGATGTCCGACTTGGCGTGCAGGCCGTGCTGGACGCCGGCCTCGCGTACGACATCCTGGTGCGGTCGCGTGAACTGCCGTCGGCCCTGAGGCTCGTCGCATCGATCCCCGACGGCCGGTTCGTGGTGGACCACATCGCCAAGCCGAACATCGCGAAGCGCGAGATCGAGCCGTGGGCGACGCGCATGCGCCCGCTCGCCGACTTCCCCAACGTCTTCGTCAAGGTGTCGGGGATGATCACCGAGGCGGACTGGCAGGATTGGAGGCCGGATGACCTCCGCCCCTACGTGCAGAGGCTCCTCGAGTGGTTTGGGCCCGAACGGCTGATGTTCGGCTCGGACTGGCCCGTGTGCCAGCTCGCCGGGACGTACTCCATGGTGCATGCCGCCGCCCTGCATGCCCTCGGCGAACTGTCGGACTCCGAGCGGGAGCTCGTCATGGGCGGAACCGCCGCGGCCGCGTACCGGCTGCAGCTCCAGGGGTAGCCAACTCCGCGCATGGGTGCCCTCCGGCATGGGCGGGCACCACGGGAGATCGATCCGTGAGCCGGCACCATTACGGCGCCCGTCTCCACGACTATGTCTCGCTCGGCTACCGGACGATCGCGCTCGAGAACGAGATCGTCCGCGTCGAGATCGTCGTGGACAAGGGAAGTGACATCACGAGCTTCCTGCACAAGCCGTCCGACACTGACTTCATGTGGCACCGGGAGACCGGACTCCGGCGCGCCCCAATCGACAGCGTCCCGCGCGGCACGGACGAGTCCGTCTTCGTGGACCTCTACGAGGGCGGTTGGCAGGAGTGCTTTCCCAACGGCGGCGAGAGCGTGCTCTACAAGGGCGCGAGGCTGCCGTTCCACGGGGAGCTGCTAGCGGCGACCTGGGACGTGGACGTCCGCGAGGATCGGCCGGACGTGGTGTCCGTCCGCCTCTCGTTGCGAACGATGCGGACGCCGTTCGTCCTTGAGAAGGTGGTCACCCTCAGGGCCGGCGCCGGAGTCCTCCAGATCGACGAGCGGGTGACTAACCTGGCTGACGAGGAAATGGAGGTCATGTGGGGACACCATCCTGCATTCGGGCCTCCATTTCTGGACGCTTCGTGCCGGATCGACCTGCCGCCATGCACCGGCACGACTGACCGCGCCGAACCGTGGCCGGACAGCGAGCTGGCCTACGGCATCCCGTTTGTCTGGCCGCTCGCCCCGCGCAGGGACGGCGGAGACCGAGACCTCAGCGCCGTGCCGGGCCCGGAGGCCCGGATCTCCGACTGGGTCCGCCTGACCGGGTTCGCAGAGGGATGGTACGGCGTGACCAACACCGACCGGCGCGTGGGATTCGGCCTCCGCTGGGACGCGGCGGTGTTCCCGCACCTCTGGTTCTGGCACGTCTTCGGGGGCATGCGGGGATACCCCTGGTATGGCCTCAACTACAACTTCGCGCTGGAGCCGTGGTCCAGCTACCCAGACGGTGGACTGCTCCGGGCCATCGCGAACGGTTCGGCGCTCAGGATCGGCCCGCGCTCCGTCGTGGAGACGCGGCTGTTTGCGGTGGCCTATGCCGGTGTCGCGGGGATCTCCGCGATCGACGCGGAAGGCAACGTCACGGGACGGGACTAGCACGCGTCCGAGAGCCGGAGCGGACGTATCGCCAGCGTACCGATCGGGAGCGCTGTCCGATCCACGGCCGGCCCGGAACTATCACCACGGCCTTCCAAGGTAAGCGCAGTTGGCACAGGCAGTACCCACGCGACGGACGCAACGCGCTGCGGCGAGGGAGCTAGGGGAACGGCGACGGCCGGACTCGATCGGAAGCCGACGCTCGAGATCCTCGTTGCGACTACGCGCCTGAAAGAACCGCGACGCTTGCTCGGCGGCCTCCGGCTCACCGTCTCACGCCATGGCGACCGAGTCGACGACGATGAACCCGATGTGATGCTGGCGAGTGATGCAGGTGTGTGGCCACCGATGATGGTCGGCGCGATCGCCTCCGGAATCCTTGTCGCTGCGGGCCCGACGCGCGCTCGCTGGTCGGATGCCATCGCAGCCTTGGGTGGTGCCGGCCTGGGTGCCTCTCGTGGACTACGACGGACCGCGGCGGGTGCTCCTCTCGGCCAGGCCGGATGGACCCAGGCGACCGTCAACCGGATGAGCGACGCCTGTCGACCGGTCACGGTCCCGTCAGTCAAACACAGCCATGGGTGGTGGCGCTCGGGCCGGCAGCGTTGTGGTCGATCGTCAGCACGATCGCGGCCGGCGGCGGAGCCACGTCGGGCGGGATCGAGTTCGGGGTCTTTGGCCTGTTCTACTCCAGCTGGTTCCTCTGGGCGATCGCAGGCGGAGCCGCGACCCCCTCGTACCAGGTGCGCACGTCAGGCGCCGCGTTGGCGTCGCCTGCGTAGGGGGACGCAGGGTGGTGTCCCACGTTGGGCCGCGTTCCGTTCGGCATCCCGGCGCAGGTCGAGGGGACAGCGAGTCGCCCCATTCGGCCCTACGCGGCGGCGATGCGCCGGACCGAACCTGACCCGTGGCCCCCACGACAGGCGATCTTCGAGTCGCCACCGCCTGCGCCGCTGATGCACCATCGGAGGACACCTTGCCCGCGATCGTGGTCGCCCTGTTCCTCGCAGCGCACGGACGCGTCCATGCGAGCTACGCACAGCAGCCGGCGGCGCCCAAGCCGGGCGCACCGGCATGGCCGTTCTACCTCGACCACTCCTGGCTGCTGACGCCGCTCGGCATCGACGCGACCGGAACCCGTCTCGTCGGGTTCGTGTTGCTGGGCGCGGTCGTCGCCGGCTATGCCGTCGCCGCGCTCGCGGTGGTCGGCATCGCGCCCGCTGGCTGGTTCGCGCCCGTTGTCGTTGGCGCGTCCGCCCTGTCGGCCGTGATGATCGCGCTGTTCTTCACACCGTGGATCGTGTTCGGGTTCGCGATCGATGCGGCCCTCATCGTTGCCGTCGTCGCCGCGGACTGGAGGCCCGGCGCGATCGGATGACCGGCAGGCTGCACGCGAGCAGTCGCGACGGGCTACTCCTCGGCAGGGGCGTGGATGTCCTCGGCCGCCGCCTTGCCACAGCCGGGGACGGCGCAGCCGAACGTGTGCACGACGCGGTCCGTCACGGCCATGTTGGCGACGCCCGACACGCCACTCTGCATCCCGAGGCTGCTGGCGGCGATCCCCGCCGTGCCGGCATCGGTGGCATCGATGTAGGGATGCGGGCGACGCGGGTCGTAGGCCTTCGGGTCGAGCTTCCTTGTCCTGCGGAACAGACGCACCGGTCACTCCCTCTGGCGGACGCTACCAGTCGAGCGTGGGACACCGGTCGGCATCGGTCAAGAGCCGGGCGATCCCCTCGCCGCGCCGAGCATCGACGGCCGAACGAGCACCATCCCTGCGACGAACAGCCATGCAGCCAGGATCGCCGGCCCCACGTGGGTCCCGTCGAGGTACCCGATCATGCCGTGGACGCCGATCGCGGCCCCGAATCCTGCCATCCCCGCGAGCGCGAGCGCCTGCCACAGCGCCTTTGACGGGCGGCCGTAGCGGACCACCGCCAGGACGACGAGCCCCGTGGTGGCGAGCCCGCCGCCGAACCCGGACCGGTCGTGCGCGATGAGCGGCACCAGCCGCGGGTCGATCGCGTCGATGGCGCCACGGTCCAGGCCGATGAACGCGATGTCCTGGGGCACGAACACGACGAGCGTGCCGATGGTCGCGATCGCTGCGCCCGCGACCACCATCCCGGCGCCCGTGAGCAGGAGCAGCCAGCGGCCGTCCAGTGCCCGATCGCCCGATGGCGGCGACCCGCCGGTGACCGGCGCCGCGTCGGCGAGGCGTGCGTGGCGCGTCAGCCACAGCCCACCAGCGAACAGCGGCAGGATCGCGAGCGTCGCGATCCCGTGCCACGTGTCGAGGTAGCCGGTCCCGAGATACGAGAGGAACGTGACGAACCCGACGGTGGCGGACCCCGCGAGCGTCCACCACGCCCACCGGGCGCCGTCGGCGAGCGGGAAGGCAATGAGCCAGAGGTACAGCACGCCGATCGCGATGAGGGTGCCGCCGAACGCCGCCCGGTCGTGGCCCATGAAGTGGACGAGGCGTCCTTCCGCGATGGCCCGCAGGGTCGCGGGCGAGATCGACAGCCATGCCAGGTCGTGCGGCAGGAGCTGGTCGGTGATCGCGAGGAACCACGCGAACGCGCCCGCCATGACCAGCGCGAGCGACCCCGCCGCGAGCATCGGCCGTCCGTCGCCGGCGAGGCCGGCCCACAGGCCAACGTCGTCACGGTGCGGGCTCGGCGCGAACGTGCTATCCACGAGTAGCACGATAATCGCTCAGCGGAGGCGACGCAAGCCCGTCGCGACGGCCTCGTGCCTACACGCCGTAGCGGATGACCACGCCTTCCTCGGGCGGCTTCTTGAAGCGGCGCTTGACCTCGCCGATGTGGACTCCCAGTCGTTCGCGCGCCGCACGAAGGTCGTCTGCCGGCTCTTCCTCGATGGCGGCCCGCAGGGGCACGACGGCCAGACCGGGCAATGCCTTGCGCTGCACCGCCGGCCATCCCGCGCAGTGCTCGACGAGCGTCGCCTCGAGGTTGGTGGTACCGGGTGCGGCCACGACAAGGAACTCGTCCCCGCCGTCACGGAACGTGCGCGAACCGGGGACCTTCCGGAGGTATGCGGTGAGCAGGGCAAGTAGGTCGTCGCCGAGCTGCATCCCGTTCGTGGTGTTCCACTTACCGAAGTTGGCGAGGTCGATGAACGCGACGTCGACACGGCCACGTCCCAGCGCAGGTACCGCACGGAACAGGTCGGCAAGCATGAGGTAGCCCTCGAACCGCGGCACTCCGACCCTCGGATCCATCGCCGACTGCGGGACGTTGGGCCAGCGGAAGCGCTCCGTGAACGGGCGAGGCGCCCACCGGGCGAGCCGCACCAGCTCGGCGGTGATCCACGGCCACTCCGGCCCCATGAGCGACGGCCGCTGGCCGGACGCGGTTGCCATCGAGCGCAGCGGCTCGAGCACGGAACACGGGTCGAACGACGGGTCGATCGACCCCAACAGGCCGGCAGCCGCGATCGTCGTCAGGATGTCCGAGGGCTGGCCGGCATCGCCCCAGCCGCCATCGGGCCGGCGCTCGGCCTCGAGGAAGGCGAGCTGCTCATCGACCCACTCGATGCCCTCGCCGAGCGCCGCGGATGCGGAGGCCAGGTGCGCCGTGGCGGACACGAGTGGCTGGTCGAAGAACGGGAAGGTCCGGCCGCGCACGATCCCGCGCGTCCGGCCGACGCGGGCCGCATAACGTGCCGCGAGCGCCGTCACCAGCCCACGGATCGGCTTGAGCGCCTGCGGCTCGCGGACGAACGACCACAGGAGGAACGTGTCGGCCCAGGGATCGGTGCCGGCGACAGCACCGGCGATGATGTCCTCGACACCGGGCAGCGCCTCATCGAGAAGGGCCGCGGCGCGCGCGGCGCGGATCGGGTCCAGGTCACGGGCGACCTCCGCGAGCCACGCGAGGTGCCCGACCATGACGGGCGGCAGCCACAGCCGGTCGGCGTGCTCGCCCGCGTGGCGCTCGGCCTGCTCGGCCTCGGCGGGCCGCCACCGCACCCGGTGCTCGAGCGGGATCCAGCTGCCGACCGGAGCTCGCCAGCGGAACCGTCGGTGACCTCGGCCGCCCGGCCGCGCCGCCTCGAGCCGCGTGAGCAGCCCGTCGTGGTCCGCCCGCCGCTTCCGTGACGCAGCCCAGCGGAGGACCGCGGGGCGGAAGGGATCGTCGATCGCGCCGTCGCGGAGCTCGGCCGCGAGCAGGCGCTCGAGCTCGGTTGACCAGGCGGCGGGCATGGCGCAAGGATCGTCGTGCGCCCGGGCGGCCGCCATCACCCGGTCCGGCTATGCGGAACCGGAGGTTCGGCGCCCGACTACGCCGCCTCGATCGAGCGCTTCGAGAGGCCCAGGAAGTAGCCCTCGATCGTCGTCTTCGGGGCGTCGTCCGGCCTGGCGGCGGCACCGAGCGTGACGAACAGCGGCGCGAAGTGCTCGACCGTCGGGTGCGCGAACG
>DASXVO010000089.1 GCA_036504215.1 Vicinamibacterales bacterium
GATCAGCCCCCATTTCCTGTTCAATACGCTCAACTCGATCGCCTCACTCACCCGGTCGCAGCCCGAAACGGCACGCATCCTCATCGGGAAGCTGGCGAACCTGCTGAGACAGCGCCTGAAGAGCCGCGACCACTTCCTGACACTGCGCGAGGAACTCGAGGCCATCGACCAGTACCTGGACATCGAGGTGGTCCGCTTCGGCCCGCAGCTCCACGTCGTGAAGCAGATCGCCCCCGAGACACTCGATGCGACGGTGCCGGCGATGATTATCCAGCCGCTCATCGAGAACTCGATCAAACACGGGCTGTCACTCAAGATCGGTGGCGGCACCGTCACGATCCGCAGCTTCCGCGGCTCCGACCTCACGGTCATCGAGGTCGAAGACGACGGGCTGGGCATGACCGACGAGCAACTGCGGAATGCGTTCACCGCCGGCATCGGCCTCAGCAATGTGAACGAGCGGTTGAGCGTGACCTACGGCGCGAACTACGGCCTGAAGCTCACGAGCGTCCGGGGCCAAGGCACGTGCGCGCGGATCGAGATTCCCGAGATGACCGCCGCCGAGCGGTTGACGGCATGAGCCGATGATGGATCTTCGTGCACTCATCGTGGACGACGAACAGTTGGCGAGGGAGGAACTGAGTTTCCAGCTCGACCGGGTCCCGGGCGTCGAGGTCGTGGGCCAGGCCAGCAACGGCCTCGAGGCCATCGACGCGCTGGAACGGCTGCGGCCGGAAGTGGTTTTCCTCGACATCCAGATGCCGGGCCTCGGAGGATTCGAGGTCGCTCGACGTGTGGTGAGCCTCGGCCTGCCGACACACGTCGTCTTCGTGACGGCGTTCGACCAGTACGCGCTCGAGGCGTTCGAGGTCAATGCCATCGATTACCTCCTCAAACCGATCGACCCGGCTCGCCTGGATCAGGCCATCCAGCGGGTCCGCCGGCGCCTCGACACGGACGGCCCGCTGAACGAGCACCTCGAGAAGATCGTCAAACTGGTTGGTGACCGGCAGCAGCGACGGGGCCAGATTGCGGTTAAGATTGGGGAACGGTTTTTGCTGGTTCAGGCCGACGACGTGATCTATGCGTCTCTAAATGGAGATACCATATCCATAGTGACGGGGCAGGTCGTCGGAACGTCGAATTATCGGACACTCGACGAACTGCAGGCGCGCCTGGACCCGGACGTGTTCTGGAGAGTCCACCGGTCGCACCTGGTCAACATCAACAAGATCAAGGAGATAGTCCCCTGGTTCAGCAGGAATTACATCCTCAGGATGAAGGACGGGAAAGGGACGGAGATCCCGGTCAGCCGGTCGCAGACCAAGCGACTCCGGGAGTACCTGAAGCTGTAGCGGCGGCGGAGACGACGCCAGCCCAGGCCGCCCCGATCGTGCCCGAGCCCTGGTTGCCCTGGTCGGCCGCCACGTCGAGCGACCATCAGCACCCCAGCTTCGCGCCCACGCAGCCCGCCGCTCGCCCGGCCACCGTGGGCGCCGAGGAGAGGCGGCATCGGCGCGCGGCCACGATGGCCCACGTGCGCGACGAAATCGCCGCCTGGGTGAAGACCGTGGCGTCGGCCGCCGTGTACGCCACGCTCATCGTCACCTTCGGTTTCCAGGTTGCCCGCGTCGAGGGCATGAGCATGGCGCCGACCCTGGAGGACCAGGATCGCCTCATCGTCAACAAGCTGATCTACCGCCTCAGCTCCCCGCGGCGTGGCGATATCGTGATGTTGTACTACCCGGTGAACCCCGACAAGTCGTTCGTCAAGCGGGTCATTGCGGAGGAAGGCGACCTGGTTCGGATCGTGGACGGGCGGGTGTATGTCAACGACGTGCCGATCCAGGACGACTACGTGCCAAGCGAGTTCCGGAGCCACGACGACTGGGGCCCGCAGGTGATCCAGGACGGCTACTACTTCGTGATGGGCGACCACCGGAACAACAGCTCCGACAGCCGACACTGGGGACTGGTCCCGAAGAAATACATCATCGGCAGGGTCCAGGTCAGGTGGTGGCCGCTGCCGGAAGCCAAGGTGTTCTAGCCCGCGTAGATCCCGTCGATGAGCAGCCGCCACCGCTGTTCGACCACTTGGCGTCTGACCTTCATCGTCGGCGTCAGTTCGCCGCGCTCCATGGTGAACTCGGTCGGCAGCAGCGCAAACCGCTTCACGCGCTCGAACTGTGCGAGGCTGCCGTTCAGCCGGTCCAGCACGTCCTGGTAGAGCCGCAGCACTTCCGGATGGCGCACGAGTTCCTCGCGGGATGCCACCCGCAGCTTCAGCGCCTCGATTCGCGCCTCCAGCTTCACGAAGTCCGGCACCAGCAGCGCCGCCGGGAACTTCCGCTGCTCGCCGATCAGGACCGCCTCCGAGATGAGAGGGTCGGCCTTCAGCAGGTTCTCCAGCGGCTGCGGCGCGATCTTCTTGCCGCCCGATGTGACGATCAGATCCTTCTTCCGGTCGGTGATCGTCAGGTAGCCGTCGGTGCTCAACTCGCCGATGTCACCGGTGTGCAGCCAGCCCCCGGCGAGCGTTTCGGCCGTCGCCTCGGGGCGCTTGTAGTAACCCCGCATGATGTTCGGGCCGCGCACGAGGATCTCGCCGTCGGATCCAATCTTCACCTCGACACCCGGGAACGGTTTCCCGACCGTGCCCAGACGCGGGGCATCCGGCGGATTCGCCGTAATCCCCGGCGAACTCTCGGTCAGGCCGTAGGCTTCGAGGATCGGCAGGTTGATCGCGAAGAAGAACTCCGCGATCTTCGGCATGAGCGGAGCGCTACCCGAGATGAGGAAGCGCAGCCGCCCACCCGTGCGCTCGCGGACCTTCGCGAACACCAGGCGGTCGGCGAGTCGGTGCTTGAAGGCCAGCAGGCCCGGCGGTGGCGCGCCGCCCATCCACGTGCGGGCGTACTCGTACCCGACGCCAATCGCCCAGGCGGACAACGCCTTCTTCGCGCCGGTCAGTTTTCCCAGGCCGTCATGGATGGCGCTGTGAAACTTCTCCCATGCGCGCGGGACGCCGGTCATCACGGTTGGTTTGGTTCGCACGAGGTCGCGGGCGACCGACGTCATTGTCTCGGCAAAGTAGACGCTGACGCCGTCGTACAGGCACCGGAACAACACCACCCGTTCGAACACGTGGCTGAGCGGCAGGAACGAGAGCAGCCGATCGGCCGATGACAGGCTGATCCACGATCTGGTGGCCACCACATTCGACACGATGTTCCGGTGGGTCAGCATGACCCCCTTCGGATCGCCGGTCGTGCCCGAGGTGTAGACGATCGTGGCCAGGGACTCGGGATCGATCGCCTGCGCCGTCTCCCGGTACCGGTCAGCCGCGCCGGCGTCGGCATCGAGCGCGGCCTGGCCGCGCTTGGACACGTCCGCCATCGACAGCACGCGGAACCGTTCGCCGTCGCCATCGCCGTCCATGACGATGACGGCTTCGAGCGCGCCGGCTCCGGTCGATCCTTCCATGATCTTCGCCACCTGCGTCGCGTTCGACACGATGGCAAAGCGGGCGCTGCTCTCGGCCAGGATGAACCAGATCTGCGGCGCGGACAGCGTCGGATAGATCGGCACCGTGACGGCACCGGCCGTCAGGACGGCAAGATCCGAGATCACCCACTCGGGACAGCTGTCACTGATCAGGGCGACGCGGTCGCCCTGTTGGAGGCCGAGCGACGACAGGCCGAGGCTGAGCGTCCGAATGGAATCGAAGAACTGCTGGCTGGACAACCGGCGGTCGTTCGGCTCCTCGCACCGGCAGACGAGATCCGGTTTCTGGAAGAGCTCGAGACTGCGAAACGGTAGGTCAGCCAGGGTGAGCTGGTCCGTGGTTTTCACAGGAAGCGAATTCTACCGAAAAGCCCGCCCATTCCAAAGCACAACCTAGTACCCGCTCTCCTTGTCCACGACGTTCACCAGCGCCTCACCGCGCTCGAACCGGCGCAGGTTCTCCGCGAACAGGTCGACAGCGAGCGTCCAGTAGTCGGAGCGGAACGCCGACGTGTGGGGCGTGATGACGACGTTCGGCAGGTCCCAGAGCGGGCTGGCCTGGTCGAGCGGCTCGTGCTCGAACACGTCGAGCGCCGCCCCTCCTATCGTCCCGGACGACAGCGCGTTCACCAGGCCCGCCTCGCAGACGAGTTTGCCGCGCGCCACGTTCACGAGGATCGCGTCGGACTTCATCCGCGCCAGTTGCGCGGTGCCGATCAACCCTCGCGTATCGCCGGTCAGCGGGGCCGCCAGGACCACGACGTCCGACATCGCCAGGACCTCGTCGAGACCTGATGGCGGATACACGGCGGAGACCGACGATGGCCGCGGCGCGTCGGGGTGCCGGCGTACGGCCACGACTTCCATCCCCATGGCCGCCGCCTTGTCCGCAATGGCGCTGCCGATCGCACCGAGGCCGACGACGCCCATGCGCCGCCCCCGGAGCGTTCGGAACGTACCGATGCTGTCCTTGACCCACGTGCGAGCGAGTTGCCGACCAATCGCGTGGTGGATCCGCCGGAACAGCACGATGACGAGGCCGATTACGTGCTCGGCCATCGCCTCACCGTGAATGCCCCGCGCGTTGGTCAGGACCACCGGGCTCGCCCGCAACTCGGGAAACATCAGGCTGGCCACGCCCGCGGCGGGACTCTGGATCCACTTCACACGTGACGCGAGCAGGAACTCGTCCGGCTTCAGCTGCGACAGGAACAGGACGTCCGCGTCCGGCAGCTCACGCAGGCGCGCCTCGCGACTCGATGCGGTCACGACATCGTGGTGCGGGAACAAGAGCCGGAGCCGCTCGCCCTGCGACACCGGCAGCGACCAGGCGGGATCCGAGAAGATCGAGACCACGATCTTCATCCGCGCGTCCACTCTCCGGACCGGCCGCCGCGCTTCTCCATTAGCCGAATCTCGCCGATGACCATTGTCTTGTCGACCGCCTTGACCATGTCGTAGATGGTCAGCGCCGCCACCGACACGGCCGTGAGCGCCTCCATCTCGACGCCGGTCCGAGCAGTGGTCTTCGCGGTGGCCTCGATCTCGTACCCGGTCGTCGTCGCGGTCAGCGTGATGTCGACGTGGGAGAGGGGCAACGGATGACAGAGCGGAATCAGGTCGGCGGTGCGCTTGGCCGCCATGATGCCGGCGACCCGCGCGGTCTGCAGCGGATCACCCTTCGCGATGGCGCCGCGACGGATGAGCCGCAAGGCCGCCGGCGCGATTCGGATGTGGCCCCGAGCGACGGCGACACGAACCGTCGTCGCTTTGTCGGAGACATCCACCATGCGCACGCGTCCACCGGCGTCCACGTGCGAGAGGCGCCGAGGCTTCGGCTTACCTCGATTTGGCATCGGCGGTGTTGGCGAGATGGAACGCCAGCCCCTCGAGAGACACGGTGAGATCCACGTTCTTCACCTTGACACCATCGGGCGCGGCCACGGTGGCCGGCGCGAAGTTCAGAATGGCGCGCAACCCGGCCGCCACCACGAGGTTGACGACCTGCTGCGCGGCGCTGGCCGGCACCGCAATCATCGCAATCCTGATACCGTCGCGGCGCACGATGGCCGGCAGACGCCGGACATGATAGATCGGAACGCCGCCGCGCGACTGCTCGCCAACCTTGGACGAGGCCCGATCGAACAGCGCGACCGGCTCGAAGCCATCACGGGGAAAGCCGGGATAGTCGGCCAGCGCCTGCCCGAGGTTGCCGGCACCGATCACCGCGGCGCGAATCGGCTCGCCGAGGCCGAGGATCTGCCGGAGGTGGGCCGCGAGGCCGTCAACCGAGTAACCGACGCCGCGGACGCCAAATTCGCCAAACCACGCGAGATCCTTCCGGATCTGGGCGGCATTGAGGTGAAATTGGTCGGCCAGCGACTGGGAGGACACCGTCGTCACGCCATGGGCGCGCAGATGGTCCAGACAGCGCAGATAGATCGAGAGGCGGTTGGTCGTCAGTTCGGAGACCTGGTCGGCTCCCTGACGATACTTGATCTGGGATGTCACAAGGTTAATGGGATTGTACGGAACCACTTCTGCCGAGGTCAAGTAGGGAAGATGGGGGAAAGTGCCAGGTGCGGGGTATACGAAGCACCCGGCGCTTGGCACCTCACACCCAGCACTTGCCAAGGGCTCAGAACACCATCCCCGTGCTAAGATTCGGCCTCATGAACCAGCCTTCCTCCAACCAGCAAGGTCCGCCCCGTTTTCAGCCGCTCGTGCCCGATGACTCGACGATGAGCGAGTTCACGTTCCGGGCGCTGGTCCTTGGCCTCGTGATGTGCGTCGTGCTGGGCGCCGCCAACGCCTATCTGGGCCTTCGGGCAGGCATGACCATCGCGGCCACGTATCCGGCCGCCGTCATCGGGATGGCCGTGCTGCGCCTGTTCAAGGGCAGCGTCCTCGAGGAGAACTTCGCCCGGACCGTCGGCTCGATTGGCGAGTCGGTGGCGGCCGGTGCCATCTTCACGGTGCCGGCGTTCGTCATCCTGAAGCTGTGGAAGTTCGATTCGGCGCACATGATGCAGGAGTACCTCCTGGCATCGTGCCTGATGATCCTCGGCGGCATCCTCGGGATCATGTTCGTGACGATCCTGCGGCGCGTCATGGTCGAGGATCCCGGCCTGCCGTTCCCCGAGTCGGTGGCGGCCGGCGAAATCCACAAGGCCGGCCAGAAGGGCGCCGAAGCCGCCCTGCAACTGTTCCGCGCGATGGGCGTCGGCGCGGTCGTGCGCTTCCTCGACGGATTCGGCATCTTCCGCTCGTCGAACGACTTCGCGGTGGGCATCGGCACGCTCAAGCAGAGTTTCGTCAAGCTGGGCCTGACCGACACCGCGGTCAAGGTGCCGACCGGCGGCATCACGAGTTTCTCTGCGCCCGCCGTCACCCCCGCGTACCTGGGCGTCGGCTACATCATCGGGCCGGAACTGGGCGCACTGAACTTCGCGGGCGGCCTCCTCGCGTGGGGCCTCTTCGTCCCGCTGCTCGTCTACTTCGTCGGACCGACGCTGATCGATCAGTACCTCACGTTGAACAACGGGAACGAGGCCGCCGCCTGGGCCGGCATCGTCGCGCACCTCTATCGCTTCATCGTCCGCCCGATTGCGGTTGGCGGGATGCTGGTGGGTGCCGGCTACACGCTGTTCAAAATGCGCAAGAACCTGATCCTCGGGATCAAGCGCGGCATCGCCGACGTCAAGAAGACGGCCTCCGCCAAGGCAACCACGCAGCGCACGCAGCAGGACCTGTCGCTGCGGATCGTCGGCCTTGGCATCGCGATCATCCTCGCGTTGATGGTGACGCTGTACTTCTACTTCACCCAGTCGCTCCTGGCCGCGGTCGTCGCCGCCCTGGTGATGTTCATCACCGGCTTCTTCTTCGCCGCCGTGTCGGGCAACCTGGTCGGGATGATCGGCTCGTCGAACAACCCGCTGTCCGGCCTGACGCTGGCCACGGTGGTGATTGCCGCACTCACGATGGTGATCGTCGGCGCCAAGGGGACCGAGGGCGTGCTGGCGGTGCTGGCCGTCGCCGCAATCGGCTGCGTCTCGTCCGCCGTCGCCGGCGAGATGCTCCAGGACCTGAAGGTGGGACACATCCTGGGCGGCACGCCCTGGAAGATGCAGGTGGGCGATGTCATCGGCGTCATCTTCGCCGGCGCGGTGATGTTCTTCCCGCTCTACCTGATGCACACGTCCGACATCGCCCAGTTCGGCGAGACGATCGGCGGCTTCGGCGGCAAGACCTACGCGGCGCCGCAGGCCGGGCTCATGGCCGCGCTGTCGCAGGGCATCGTGGGCGGCGAGATGGCGTGGCCGCTGGTGCTCGTCGGCATCGCGATGGGGTTCTCGGTCATCCTCATCAAGGTCCGGAGCCCCATGCTGTTCTCGGTCGGGATGTACCTCCCGCTCGAGACCACGGCGGCCATCTTCGTGGGCGGCCTCGTTCGCGGGATGGTGGACAAGCTCCGCGACAAGCGCGGCTACAACGCCGCACAGAAGGCGCGGGTCGAAAACGCGGGCGTGCTGGCCGCCTCGGGGCTGATCGCCGGCGAGGCCCTCGTCGGCCTGTTCATCGCGGCCGTCGTCGGGTTCCGGACCAATCACGCGTTCTGGCAGGTGTCCGGCTTCGAATCGCTGGCACCGTGGATGGCGCTCCCGGTGCTCGCGTTCCTGGTGTGGTACCTGATCGCCGTCCCGCTGCGGAAGGCCGGCGCGGCCGACGAGCCCGCACCACCGACCGCGGTGATGTAGACAGAAGTCGAGGTCAGGGGTCAGTAGTGAGAATGCTGGGGCGGCGCAGGGGCGCCGCCCTTTTCTTTCCCGGCCCCCGCCGCGTGCGAACTCCGACGGCGTTCACCGACTGATTTGGCGCAGCCTCCGGCTGACACTCCGGCCCTTACGGCACGATCCGGAACGCGACGAGGAGACGCCGGGCGTCGGCACCCTTGCCGACGGTCGTCTCGAGCAGGTAGTCGCCGAAGCCGAGGGGCGCCAGCACGAGTTCGCCAGCGATCGTCGTCGACCCCTTCTCGTCCCGAAGCGTGGTAACCACTGGGAGCGGCAGCGGCTTGCCGACGCGGTCGAGCAGCCGCACGACGCCTCCGCTGAAGGCTCCGGCGACCGCCACTTCCACCTTGACCCGCTCCTGGCGATGGAACCGAAGGTCGCCCGCAGGCTGCCACTCACGTCCCGTGAACGGACCGCGACGAAAGAGGAGCGGCCGGCCGGGATTCGGGGACTTCTCGTCGAAGGGTGGAACGACCACCCGCACCGTCTCCGACGTGCCGACGAGGCCGCCGACCGGCTGCGCCGATGCGTGGATGGCGTAGCCGCCAGGGGGCAGGGGATCCTGGGGCTCCAGACAGAGCAGCGCACTGCGAGCCTCCTGGGTGAGCAGGCGCCGCGGGCCCTCGAACGAGACGCCGTCCTCGCCGCTCATTGTCAGGCTCACCTCTGCTCCGCTCTCCCACCTCTCCTCATGGCCGCTGACCGCCGGGTCGAGTTCCGCCGCCACCCAGAGCGACGGCCGCCATGTACCGTCGATCCCCTTCTGCCACTGGAATCCCGCCCGCACCCGCACAACGGCGCTCGACCGAATGCCCGCGAGCGCAGCCAGCGCCGAATCGACGGAATCGCAGGCTGCCTCGGTGCGGAAGGTCAAAGGCTGCGTTGGCGCCTGCGCCATCATCGCCACCGCCATCGCGGCTCCCAGAATCGCGGCAGCGGCCGCAACGAGAAGGCGTTGGGACATCGGGCGACTCGGCCTCAGGGCACGATCCGGAACGCGGCGAGCACCTTCTGCGTATTCGGACCCTGCGTGATGGTCGTCTCGAGGACGTAGTCGCCGGAACTGAGCGGCGCGAGCGTCACCTCGCCTCCGACCACGGTCACTCCCTCCTCCTCGCGGCGCGACAAGGTCACCGGGAGGTTGAGCGGGTTCCCGGCACGGTCGAGCAGCCGGACTTCGGCCGCGCCGAACGCTCCGATCAGCGGCACCTCGACCTTCACCCGCTCCTGACGCCTGAACCTCAGGTCCCCCGCCGCGACCCACCCCGCGCCGGAGAACGGTCCACGGCGGAACAGCAGCGGCTGGCCGGCCACCGGAGCATCGCTGGTGACCGGCGGCTTCGGGACGACCACGCGAATGGTCTCGGTGCTGCCGAGTGTCGTGCCGGCCGGCTTCGAGCTGATGCGCAGGGTGTAGTCGCCAGGCGTCACGCCGCCGGTCGGCGGCAGTTGGACGAGGAAGCTGCGGGCATCGCGCGTCAGCAGCTTCTGCAGGCCGTCCAGCGCCGCCTTGTCGGGCCCGG
Source organism: Vicinamibacterales bacterium (assembly GCA_036504215.1). Lineage (NCBI taxonomy): Bacteria > Pseudomonadati > Acidobacteriota > Vicinamibacteria > Vicinamibacterales > Vicinamibacterales bacterium. The sequence continues at coordinate 9,821 of DASXVO010000089.1, forward strand.
TGATCGTCACCGCCACATCCGCACCGGGCTTCCACTGCTCGTCCCGCGCCGCCGCTCCGGCGTCGAGTTCTCCCACCACCCACAACACGGGCACCGGCGGGCCCCCGGCGGGATTCGCACGCCACGAGTACCCGGCCCGCGCCTGGACGAAGGCCTCGGTGCGAATGCGCGCGAGCGACGCGACGGAGGCCGTTAGTGGTGATGCAGGCCGTGTGACCGACGCGGCCGTGCGCGCCTTCACCTCGGCTTCGGTGGCCGCCTTGTAGCCGCGCCTCGCCCGCACGTCCACACCCGGCCGCTTCACCCGCACTTTGATGGAACGGAACTTCCCATCGAGCTTCGAGTTCGTCGAGTAGTACCCGATCAGGTAGTAGGAACTCAGATCGTCCACGACGCGGCGCAGACCGCCATCGATGTCGTTGCTGTTGAGGATGGCCGTGCCGTCGGTGGCGCCGGCCAGCGTGCGCAGGGAATTGAGCCGCGTCCCAAGTACCAGGCTGTCAGCCGCCGGCGACAACGGCGTGTCGGGACCGATGCTGGTGTCGAACACGGGAAGGCCCCGAGGGTCGATGGGATAGAAGCTGACGTTCGCGCGGTTGGCCTCGTCCAGCAGGTCCCGGAACTGGCGCTCGTGATCCTCGAACGACAGGCGCCGCGCATCCTGCTCGCACCGGCCCATCGCGACGCCCGAGGCGCCCAGATCACCCACCCTCAGCGTGCCGTCCGGGCCCGTCCCCACGGCAGGAATCCTCGGGTTTCCTGCCAGCGTGTTGTTCTGCCGGTAGAGAACCCACCCTTCGGTGACGGCGAACACCGCCTTCCGTTCCTCACGCAAGCCGCCGAGGTGGACGATGAGATCCTCCATGGAATCGAGCGAGAGCTTCTCGCGGCGCCGGGCGATCATCTCCCGCGCCTTGGCCGACGTGGCGCCTTCACCAGCCGCTGGCGGATAGCAGGCGTCATAATCCTGCTCGATCGGATCGCGACCCGCGATTCGGTCGCGTCGCCCCCACGTCCAGAACTTCTCCAGCAGGGCATCAATCGTCGTCGTTCGTCGAGCGAACGTGACCGCCGCGGCGGACATCTCGGGCGTCATGATTGCCACGAGGTCGTCGGAACTCATCGTGCGATCGAGCAGGCGCACGAGCGCCCTGCGGACGTTGGCGGCGCCGTCGAGCGAGATGTGATACGTGTCGATGAACAGGACGAACAGACGCGCCCGCGGGTCGGCCGCCATCTGGCGCGATTCCCGCACGGTGTTTGGTTCGGCGCGCAGTTCCTGCGGCGTATTGCCGCGAATAACGATGTGCTCGAAGGTCCGGACCTGCTGAGGAACGCCGTCCTCCGTCAGCTCGAACTCCTCCTGGCGCAGGTCCTCGACAGGCTTCCCGTCCGCCGTCGGATACACGTCCACGCGGACGAAGTTCGCCTCGGTCCGGAACGTCGGGCGTTGCACCTGAGGGTCGGGAGCCGGCTTGTCCTGGCCGGCGGGCTGCTGAGGCACCGGCGCGCCAGTGGTCGCCTGCTGCCCCTCCGCAAGGACCAGCGAGCCAAGCGAAGCCAGGAGCACGGCCGTGAGCAGACGGCGTGCAAAGGTGAAGGGAGACGGACGCAGGAAGCGTGAGCGCATAGTGTCCTCAGAGAGCGACGGATCGCCTCGATCTTAGCAAGGCATGCACATACGGGACCATTAGCGGGGTTTCGACGGCCGGGTAACGGAATACGCCTTATCGGACACCAGCCGGTTCGCCGCCACAGCATGTACGAGTTCAGCTACCCGGAGGTGCTGCAGGCCTTCATGCGACTGGCGACTCATGCACACCCCACGCTGGCTCGAGGACCGACGACGTGATTCACGCCACACTAATGTCGCGGCCGTCGAGTGTCAAAGAGATTCGCGGCGAGCAGGCCGACGGTCGCTCGGATCCCCGGCGGCATCGGGCCGGTGGACGCGCGCCGGCAAATTGCGAGATAAGTACTGTCGATGAGGAGGACCTGCCGTGACACGAACGCGTTCGTTCCGACCGCTCCGCGCGGGAATCCTGGCCGCCGCATCCACGATGGTGCTGGCGCCCGGCAGTCTGTGGACACAGAACCTCGATGATGCGGCCGTGAAGCTGGCCGTGTCGTCGCGGGTGGCGGCACTCGGTGCCACGGGAGAGTTCTCGGGGATCGTGATTGCCGCCCGCGGCACCGCGCATCTCGCCGTCGTTACGGCCGGCTACGCCGATCGCGCCCGGAAGGTCCCCTTCACTCCCGCGACGCGGTTTACCGTCGGCTCGCTCGGAAAGATGTTCACGGCCGCCGCCATCGGCCAATTGGTCGATCGTGGAACGGTCTCCTTCGAAGACGTCGTCGGCAGGTTCTTCCCCGACTATCCCAATGCGACGGTCCGCAGCAGGGTCACCGTCGGCATGCTGCTGTCGCACACCGGCGGGCTGGGCGACTTCCTGGCCAGGCGGACGCCGGCGATGATGACAGCGGGCGTGCAGCGGGCTGCCGAGTTCATGCCGCTCTACGCCGGCGACGAACCCGCGTTCGCGCCGGGCACGAAGTGGGCCTACAGCAACGCCGGGCTCGCGCTGGCGGGCGCCATCGTCGAGAAGGCCTCGGGCGAGTCGTACCCAGAGTACCTGCGCGCCCACGTCTTCCGGCTGGCCGGCATGACGGACAGCGATCCGAACAACATCCCCCGTGCGGATCCGCGGGTGGTCGTGCCGTATACGAAAGAGGCGGACCGTGGCCAGATCGCCTCCTGGCCGGAGGCGCCGCGCGACATCGGCAGCCCCGCGGGAGGAGCGATTTCGACAGCGGACGATCTCGTCCGTTTCGCCGACGCGCTGCGCGGCGGACGCCTGGTGAGCCGCGACACGTTCCAGAAGATGGTCGCCCCGCACGGGACGACGCCGCGCGGATCACGCTACGGCTACGCGATGGAAATCGCGACCGAGTCGGGACGCACCATCGTCGGGCACGGCGGCGGGTTTCCGGGCGTGAGCACCCATCTCTACATCGTGCTCGATTCGCCGTACACGGTGGTGGCGCTGGCCAACCAGGATCCGCCGGCGGCCGAATCCGGAGCGGCGCTTGCGCGCACGCTCCTCATCCAGTTGGCCGTCCAGGCGAAGTGAGCGCAATCGTCACCGGCGCTCGGCGACGACGCGAAACCCGAGCCGGTGGACCGGAGCCCAGGTGTCACGAAGCGCGGCGTGAAGGAAGAATGCCGGGAGGTCCCATCCGCCTCCACGGAGCGTGTGGAATCGAGAGGTGGTGTCCTCCCACGCGCTGCCGTCCGATGGCGCGCCCTTGTAGTCGGGATGCCAGGTGTCCTGTGTCCATTCAGGCACGTTCCCCAGCATGTCGTAGAGACCGAACGCATTCGGGCGCTTCTGGCCGACTGGGTGCGTGGTGCCGCCGGAATTTTCCATGACCCACGCGATGTCATCCGCTGGGCCGTAGGAGTCTGCCGCGCCGCCTGCGCGGCACGCGTACTCCCACTCGGCCTCGCTGGGCAGGCGGTGGCGCCACGTCCGATCACGACCGTTCAGCTTCTCGATGAAGCCTCGCGCGGCTTCCCAGGTGACCATCTCCACGGGCGCATCGAGTCCCGCGTTCTTGAAATGGGAGGGGTTGCTGCCCACCACGGCCAGCCATTGGGCCTGGGTCACCTCCGTCACCCCCAGCCAGAAGGCGCGTACCGAGACCCGGCGAACGGGCTGCTCGGGTGCCCGGATGTTGGAGCCCATGTCGAAGGATCCGGCCGGGATCTGGGCCAATCGCATTCCAATGCTGTTGCTCGCGATGGCGGGTTCCGTTCGCCCAGCCACCGGCGGGCGTGCCCCGACCCCGGCAAGGGCCGCCAGGGCAATCGGGACGATCCAGCAGGCACGACGCGTCATCGCAGATTCCCCTCGGATGGATTGGACACCGCCATGGCCCGAACGGTCGCCGCGCGTCACCGGGAGAGGCGCCGCGCATCACCGTGTTCGGCGACGGGGAGCGCCTTACTTACGTACGGGTTCGACCGATGTGCACCGATCCGACGGCCCGGACACGATGAACAGGACGAACAGACGCGCCCGCGGGTCGGCCGCCATCTGGCGCGATTCCCGCATGGTGTTCGGTTCGGCGCGCAGTCCCTGCGGCGTATTGCCGCGGATGACGATGTGCTCGAAGGTCCGGACCTGCTGAGGAACGCCGTCCTCCGTCGGATACACGTCCACGCGGACGAAGTTCGCCTCGGTCCGGAACGTCGGGCGTTGCACCTGGGGGGCGGGAGCCGGCTTGTCCTGGCCGGCGGCCTGCTGAGGCACCGGCGCGCCAGTGGTCGCCTGCCGCCCCTCCGCAAGGACCAGCGAGCCAAGCGAAGCCAGGAGCACGGCCGTGAGCAGACGGCGTGCAAAGGTGAAGGGAGACGGATCGCCTCGATCTCAGCAAGTCATGCACATACGGGACCACCGTCCCGGACGACCTGTTCCTACCGCCAGAGCCAAGAGCCTATCTGAGCATCCCCTCGATCTGCGTGCGCGCCATGGCGATCAGGCGGTCGCGATCGTCAATCGTCATGCCGGTCGTGTCGATCGGTTCGCCAATCCATACGTCAATGGTCGCCGGGCGGATGATGCGGCTTCCCTTGGTCATGGCCGCGGTCCCGCCGAGGATGGCCACTGGCACCATCGGCACCTGGGCCCTGATTGCCATGATGAAGCCGCCCTTCTTGAAGGGTAGCAGCTCGCCGGTCCGGCTGCGCGTCCCTTCAGGGAAGACGAGGAAGGAGTGGCCGTTGGCGATCGACTGCACGGCCTGATCCACCGCCTGCTGAGATTGCTCCGGGTTGTTTCGCTCGACCGGGATGAATCCTGCAACCGGTGCGGCACGCCCGAGGATGGGCATCTTCTCGAACTCGATCTTGTAGAGCAGGTGCAGGCGCGGATGGAGCAGGTGGAAGAGCAAGGGCGCGTCCACGTTGCTCGTGTGGTTGGCACAGTAGACGGCCGTGCGGTCCTGCGGGAGGCGATCCCGCCCGCGCACGCGATACCTGATCCCGGCTATCGCCATTCCCATCGCGATGCCCCCATGAGAGAGCACGAAGAGGATGCCGGGGAGCCTGAAGAGCCGGGCGATGAGGAGGCCGGGGGGGCCACAGAGGACGACGTAGACGGAGATGGCGAGGTAGGTCGCCAGGGAACGGATCGCCGCGATGACGAGCGAACGGCCGCGGAGGTGCGCGGCCGCAGGAACCACGTGGGCGGTGCCGGGGGATGCTTGGGTGTGGGGCTGAACGCTCACGAAGCCGCATCATACACGAAAGGCCTGGACCGGTCGGCGATCCAGGCCTTCGGATGATGACGTCCGGCTCGCGCTAGGACGCGCGGACCGCTCGCCGCACGACGGGCGGAGGCACCGGAACCATCGGAGGCTTGACGGTCTTCGCGCGCGCCGCCGCTGCCACGCGAGTGCGCGTGCTCAGCGACCGGTCGAGGGCTCGGTCCACGCGCGCTTCGACGATCGGCTGGTTCTCGTGCAGCACCTCGGTGATCTCGGAGACGACCAGGAACCGCGCGCGGTCGAGCATCCGCTTCTCGCGGAACGACAGGTTCTTCGACTTGCTCAACAGCGTCAGGCTCTTGAGCACATCGGCCACGTCATAGATGGACCCGCTGCGCATCTTCTCGGAGTTGTCCTTGAAGCGGCCTTTCCAGTTCTGCTGACTGTCGATCTTTCCGTCGGCGAGAATTCGGAAGAGGCGATCGACCTCGGTGCCGACAATGGCGCGACGCAAGCCCACGCTATCGGCGTTGCCGACCGGCACGAGTACCGTCGTTTCGTTGGCGGCGATCCGGAGGGAGTAGAAGCCGCAAGTGGTGCCGAGGATGGTCTTCTCTTCGATACGTTCGATGACGCCGAGACCGTGATTCGGGTAAATGACCTTGTCACCGATCTGGAATGTCACGTGTCCCCCGTTCTAGGAAGGGTTTCGCATGGAGGCTGAGAGATCTCGACTGGCAACCAGTATACACGAATTCAGGAAAAAACCTCAAGATAAATGGCCACAAATTGCAGATATTCGCCCTTTCTTCTCTTGTCCGAAAACGCACAGTGACCGCAACTCGCCTACCCGTCACGGTTGCTTCTTGTTCTGGGATCTCGACTTATGGGCCGCCGGCGGCGCCTGCCAGGAGGCTGGCCGCACTTGTGGGCGTGTCCGGAAACGCCACAGCATCTTGCGATCCTCGCCCTTCCTCGGCTGGTGATGCCCGGCGAGTGCTCGGCGGTGGTATCGATGGATCGACCGATCAATCGGCGGCAGCGATCGCGTCCATCTCTACACGGAAGCCGTAGTGGAGCGGAGAGACGGGGACGACGGTTCGCGCCGGTGCATGATCACCAAAGGCCTCGGCGTACAGCCGGTTGAACTCGGTCCAGTCGCCGACATTCGAGATGTAGACGGTGCACTTGAGCACGCGGGACAGATCGCTCCCCACACCCTCGAGCGCCGCGGCCACATTCCGGAGAACCTGCCGCGCCTGCTCTTCGAAGCTTGCCGTGCCCGGCAGCGGTCCGTTCTCCCCGATGGGCAACTGCCCGGATACGTAGGCCACGCCGTTGTGCACGACGACGTGCGTGTAGTGGCCGCCTGGCTTCGACAGCGCGGGCGGATTTGTCCTGTCGATCCCCATCACCATCCTCCAAACCGCTCCCACGTCTCGCTCACTTCGGGGGAGCCATCGATCACGTGGTATGCCGCATGTTGCGCGGCCGTCGCACACGCGTGATTCGGCAGCACGCGCAGCAACGCGCCGATGGGGAACCGGGGCCAGTCAATCGGGCCGCCGTCCCGACGCGAGATGATTCCGTGCTCCTGGTTGGCGTCGTTCATCACCAGCCCGTCGCAGCGTCGGCCATCCAGGTCGAGCACCAGGCCATAGCCCTGGTCCACCGGCTGACTGGCCGTGCCGCGATCGCGTGACACCGCCAACCAGCCGCCATCGGTGATGATCCAGCCTTTCTCGCGTTGGTGGCCGATGACGCTCACCAGCACCGACAGCGCGATGTCGTCCACGGCGCAGACGCCGAGCCCCGCCATGACGAGGTCCTGGAACACGAAGACCCCCGCTCGGACCTCGGTGACGCCTGAGAGGTCCTCCGCAAAAGTCGCGGTGGGCGTCGATCCGACGCTGACGATCGGGGCCGGGAACCCGGCGGCCCGCAAACGCTCCGCCGCCCGGACCACCGCTGCCCGTTCTTGTTCCGCCATGGCCGCGAGGGCCGCGACCGATCGGCACGCGTACGACGCGCCGGCGTGCGTCATCACGCCGCGGACCGATGCTCCGCCGGTCAACGAGCCCGCCACGTCGAGCAGCGCAGGCTCGTCCGGCTTGACCCCGCCCCGGTGGTCGTCGGCGTCGATCTCGATGAGAGCGGGGATCTCGCAGCCGGATTCCGCACAGAAGGCCGACACGGCCCGGGCCGCGTCCCGACTGTCGAGAATCACCGCCAGGTCGCAGCCCCGTGCCCGCAGATCGGCAACGTGCGCGAGCTTGCCCGGAGCGATCCCGACCGCGTAGAGGATGTCGGTCACGCCGTGCGAGAAGAACTGCTCCGCTTCCTTGAGCGTCGAGACGGTGATCGGCCCATGGGCGAACGGCATGAGGAGCCGTGACACCTCGATGCACTTGTTCGTCTTCACGTGCGGACGGAACCCGACGCCCAGCCGGCCGAGGCGCGACCGCATCCGCTCGATATTGCGAAGCATCCTCGGTCGATCGAGCACCAGCAAGGGTGTGGAAAGCTGGTCGAGTCGCATGGAGATCACCTGTTCGGTTCGTCTGGGGGCCGGCCCGTGGTCGCGTGCCTATCGTCTGGCCTTCACCATGCTCCAGTTCAGATAGGGTGAGAACGTGCCCGGCTGTCCGGGCGGTGCGAGAGCGAAGCTCCCCTTCACCACGCCGTCAGGCGCAGCCTGATACGTGAGGCGATACTGCGGCGCGCCGGGGACCGGCTCGCTGGTGAACGTCACCTGGCCGACACCGCTCGTCGTGACCAGGTACCGGATGACGTGGCCCTCGTTGTCGAAGTAGTCCGCGGCGACCGCGCTTCGATCGTTCACGTAGATGACCATCAGGTCGTCGTGACGCGATGCGGGTGCGGTGGCCGTCGCCGCGACGTTGGCGAAGTTGGTCCGGATGATCACGCGATCCTGAAGACCGGCGGCAAACGAGGTCCCGCCGCTGCCTTGGCCGGGTGTGCCGGCGCCGCCTCCTTCCCAGTCGCCGAGCAGGAACGTCAGTGGTGCCAGTTCCTTGGGCAGAGTGCCCGCGCCGACCGGCGCGGGCCGGCCGACGCCGTACAGCAACGTGACGGCCGTGAGTGCCAGCGCCGTGATCTGTCTTCGCATCAGCGTGCTCTCTCTCTCTGATCCCTGATCCCTGATCCCCGATCCGTGACGCCCGATCTCCGGCCCTTACTTCCAGTGCGACAAGATGAACTCTTCGATCTCCGGCCCTTCGACTCGCCCGGCTCGCTCAGGACCAGAGATCATTTCCAGTGCGACAAGATGAACTCTTCGATCTCCGGCAGGCCGCCCTGCATGATCAGATAGCCGTTGTGCGGCTCGCGGTCGGTAATCTCGTGGGAGACCACGGTCCGCATCATGCGCAGCACCTCGTCGTGATCGTCGGTGTGTGCCAGCACCCATGAGAGCTTCATCAGCGCCGTCTCGGGAAGCATGTTGTCGAGCGGCACGATGCCGATCTCGAGCAGGTCGCGGCCCGTGTCGTAGACGTACATCTGCGCGTAGCCCCAGAGCGTCTGCACGGTCATCACGACATGCACGCCCTTCTGGATGGCCTTTTTGAGGGCCGGGTACAGCGGCTTGTTGACGTGGCCGAGGCCCGTGCCCGCGATGACGATGCCCCGATAGCCCTTCTCGACGAGCGCGTCCACCAGATCCGGCGACATCCCCGGGTAGTAGTAGAGGATCGTCGTCCGATCGTCGTACACCGCATCGATCTCGATCTGCCGCGTCATGTCGCGCTTCCGGTAGTCCTTGTTCAGGTACGTGAAGCTGTCGCGGCTGACCGTCGCGAGCGGGATGTCGCCCACGGTGCGGAACGTGCTGCGATACGAGCTGTGCATCTTCCGGCAGCGTGTGCCGCGGTGCAGGAGGCCGTAGCGATCCGAGGTCGGCCCGAACATGCAGATCTGCACTTCCGCGATATCGGAATAGGCCGCCGACCGCACGGAGTGGATCAGGTTGAGCGCGGCGTCGCTCGACGGTCGGTCCGACGACCGCTGCGATCCCACCAGCACGATGGGCACTGGCGTGTTCTGCACCATGAACGACAGGATGGCCGCGGTATGCCCCATCGTGTCGGTCCCGTGCCCGATGACGATGCCGTTGGCGCCGCCCTCGATCTCCTCGCCAATTGCCTTCGCCAGCGTGATGTACTGCTCCTTCGCCATGTTCTCCGAGAACACGCCGAAGAGCTTCTTCGTCGTCAGGTTGCAGATATCGGCCAGCTCTGGAACCGCGCCGTAGAGTTCGCCGGGCGTGAACGCGGGGATGACGGCGCCGGTCCGGTAGTCGAGCCGGGAGGCAATCGTGCCGCCCGTGCCGAGCAGCGTCACGGCGGGCAGGTTGGGCCGCCGCGGGAACTCCTTCTCGGGAATCTTGTACACGGCCTCCTTGTAGCCGACCTCTTTCACCGACCGGACCCGGTCCACGTGCAGGCCGACGTTGTAGCCGTTCTTCAACTTGATGACGACGTGGAGGTCGTCGAGGGTCTCGCTGCGCGGGAGAATGACGCCCTCGAAGCGGCTGCCCGCGTCGTTGTCGACCTCGACGTCGCTCCAGACGCGCACGCCCCACCGCTCGAGCGCGGCGCGCGCCTGGCCCTTGTATCCCTTGAACGCATCTGCTGGCGTGCTCATTTCGATCCGATCTCCGTGCGAACGGCGTCTGCAACCTCGAGCGCCGGAACCCTGCCGCGAAGCTCGCGCATCGCAAGCCCCATCGCGAAGCGGAACAGCCGGTCGGCGCCGGGCGCGTAGAGCTTCCCGGACGCCTCCTGCACGGCCGCCGTCGCGCGATGTTGCCACCCCTCGGGCGCGGTGCCCAGCCGAAGCCCGGCCACGAGGGCAGCCACCGTCCTCTCGGGCTCCGCGGCCATCGCACGCACGACGCGTTCCCGGGCCTCCCACAGGATCGGGCGTGCCTCGCCGAGCGTGAACAGCTCGCACCACCGTTCGTCGGTGATGCCATCGACTGCCACGCCGTCGCGGCGAAGCCCTTTCAGTTGCTCGCCGAAGAGGTGGCAGGCCTGCTTGACCGAGGCGCGACAGGCGTCGGTCACCAGGTCAACCAGGCGGGCGGCACCGCGACGAATGAGGAAGTGCGTCGTGGAAGCCTGCACGCCGGCCGCCGAGTAGCGCGCCTCGCGCTCCCACGGACGGGGCGAGAGCGCCGCCTGCAGCCGCTCGACACGTTCGCGAGTCACCCGTGTGGGCGGACTGTCGGTGTCGGGGTACATGCGGTCCGGCCCCGGGAGGATCCGCTCGAAGTCCGTCATGCCGTCTTCGAAGGGCTGGCGCGTCTCGTTCGGGATGCCGTTGATGGCGTCGATGTAGCGCAGACGCACCTCGTTGGCCGCGGTCAGCGTGTCCTCATCCGGCCCCCACACCAGCACGATGCCGTCCTCGGGGTTGCACCGCAGGTGCGTGCGAACCTTGCGCAATTCCTGGAGCGAACGGTGGTAGTCCGGCCACTTCTCACTGTGAAGGAGGATCGGCCGCTGATCGAGACCCGCGATCACGCGGATGCGCCCGGCCAGTTCGTGCGCGAAGATGCAGTCGGGCTGCGTCGGCCAGCCAAGCGTGCCGCCCAGCCCCTTCACGCGGATGCCGCGCACGGTGAACTTGCCGCTTCCGAGCTCGAAGCCGGGACGCCGCTGTTCGTCGCGCGTGTATTGCTCCCAACCGGCCACGGTCAGGAAGGCCGCCTCGGACGACGCAAACAGCGCCGTCACGTCCGCGCTCTCCACCGCGATGCGGTCGGGCGTCGAGAAGCCACGGTGGATCAACTCGTCGCGCAGCTTCAGCAGGTTGACCTGTCGAATCGCTTCGCCGTGCACCAGTCCCGGCGCCCAGCCCGCCTTCGGCACACCCTTGATCTCGACGCGTCGTCCGCCGCGGACCGAGACGTTCACATCCTGTCGGCTCGCTCCGATGCCGACCCGCACGTGGCCTGTGCTGCGACAGACGCGGCCGACGAGCAGGATCGCGTCGGCCACTTCATCCGGCGTGCGCAGATCGGGTCCCGTCACGGTCTCGATGAGCGGCATGCCCAGCCGATCCGTCCGCCAGACGATCAGGTGCCCCCGATCCGACACCTCGCGACACGAATCCTCCTCGACGCTCACCTGGAGGATCGTCAACTCGCGACCCCGGAACGGCAGGCGCCCGTTCACGCCGACGATCGCGGTTCGCTGAAAGCCGGTCGGGATGGACCCGTCGAGGTATTGCTTCCGGGCGATATGGACCTCGTCCACGATGTCGCAGCCGAGCATCAGGCACTGCTCGACGGCCACGTCCACCGCGTCCTGGTTCACGAGGAACGGCGGCGTGTCGTCCATCTCGTAGGTGCAGACGTTCTCCTTGTGCAGGAGGTAGATGATGTTCTTCCGGGTCTTGAACTCCATCAGCGCCGTGCCGTCGTATTCGCCAAGCTCCGACAGCGTCGGGCGCATGTGCCGCAGCACTTCCCCATCGTGCGTGTCGGTGTACCGGCGCGCCGGGCAGTGGCAGAACATCTTGCGCTCGGTGAAGAGTTGCTGGTGAACTTCGAGGCCGGATATGAGACCGATCTCCGCGTAGAAGTCTGGCGACTTGATGTCCAACGCGCGATCCTCCGTCGTGGTGGCAGGGCGGGTGCCCTGACGAACACACAAGTCTACACAATACGCGCCAAGAAGTGCGATGTGCTGCGTGCTCCGTGCTGAGTGCGCTACAGCCAACCTTTGGATCGCGCAAGCCGGGCGGCTTCGACCCGGTTCTTCGCGCCGAGCTTGCTGATGGTTTCCGACAGGTAGTTGCGAACCGTGCCTTCCGACAGCTTCAGCGCCTCGGCGATCTCCTGACCGGACTGTCCGTCCGCCGCCAGCCGCAGGACCTGCCTCTCGCGGTCGCTCAGCGGGTCATCGTCGGTCCAGGCTTCGACGGCGAGATCCGGATCGATCGCGCGCCCGCCCGCATGCACCCGGCGAATCGCATCCGCCAGTTGGTCGGACGGCGAGTCCTTCAGCAGATAGCCCGACGCTCCGGCATCGAGCGCCCGGCGCAGGTAGCCTGGCCTCGCGAAGGTCGTCAGGATGATGACGCGGGCAGGGTGCGCCACGTGCTTGAGTTCGGCCGCGAGTTCGAGGCCGCCCAGGACCGGCATCTCGATGTCGGTCAGGACGACATCCGGACGATGCTCGTGGGCGAGGGCGAGTGCGCTCCTGCCGTCACGCGCCTGGGCCACGACGGTGATGTCCCGCTCGATCTCGAGCAGCGCGGCCAGCGCACCGAGCACCATGGCCTGATCTTCGGCGATGAGGACGCGGATCATAAATGGAACTCGGGATTCAGGAATCAGAATTCGGAATTCGGGAATCAGGGGTCGGAGGTCAGGGCCGACCGCTCACGACCGACAAGGGCAGGTCCACGCGCACGGTTGTGCCCGCGCCCCCGTCGTGTTCGAAGTGTCCGCCGACTTCCTCCACGCGCGACCGCATGCTGGTCAGGCCGGTTCCCGCGCGCGCCGCGCCACCCACCCCGTCGTCACACACCACGAGAGACAGGCGGCCCCGTTCCTCGCGCATCTGGACCCGGCAGGTTGTGGCGTTCGCGTGGCGGATCACGTTGGTGATCGCCTCGCGCAGCACGAGCGAGGCGACACCCTCGACCTTGGGATCCAGCCGGACCGCCGTCACGTCCGATTCCAGCGCAACCCCGCCGGCGGTCAGCGCCTGGCGGATGCCAACCAGCGATTCCTCCAGAGTGAGCTGACGGTAGCCTTCGACCGCGCGACGCACCTCGGTGAGCGCCAGTCGGGAAATCCGTTCGACGTCGCGGATCTCCGCGGCCGCCCGCGCCGGGTCGCGATCGGACAATTTCGCGGCCAGTTCGGACTTCAGAACGATGACCGACAAGGTGTGGCCCAGCAGGTCGTGCAGGTCGCGCGCGATCCGCTCGCGCTCGGCCACCTTCGCCAGATGGGCCACCTCATCGCGCGCCAGGCGCAGCCGCGCGTCGGCGCGTCGCTTCTCCGCAAACGCGATGTTTCCGCCCCCGATGATCAACGGCAGCACGACTGCCGGGATCCACGCATCCGGCGAGAGCCGGCACACGAGGGCTTCGATGCCGGCGACCAGAACCACCGCGACGAGCCACCGGACCGCGACGCGTGGCGGTCCCGTGTCCCCTGCGTAGCCGCTCGCGTAGACGAAGAAGACGCTCGCGCCAGGGTTCCAGGGAATATAGACCGTACCGAGGGCGGTAATCGCGGCCATGATGGGCAACAGGCGCCGGCCCTCCAGCCAGAACCCGCGAAAATACAGCGGCAGGAAGACGGCAACCGCGAGCGCGTGCAACGTCCACCACAAGAGTGTCCGGCCGCCGAAGACGGCGTACAGGATGAAGAAGCTCAGGTAGACGAGCCACGAGTACGGCAGCCACCACGCGATCTCGAAGTCGGCCGGCAGGAGGCGTCGTGGGCGCATGGGTGCCTGCGATTCTACCGGAAACGCACGTCGTCGATCTGGAAACGGAAGCTCGTCTGCCCCTGGCCGCCGCTGAAGAGAAACGCCTGGAGGTCACTCCCGTTGACCTGCGGTCCGAATCCCGCGATCGGCATCACGACCTCGCGCCACTGGGGACCGGCGGTGAACGTCTGTTCGGCTGGAATCCGGCCGAGGCTCGTCGCGAACATCAGCACACGATACGTGCCGCCGTCGCCCTTCGTCCAGAACGTCAGCGACTTGAACCTGGAGAGATCGACGGGAGCCATCGGTGTCGGCCCAGCAAAGAACATCGGGCCGGCCCACGCATACATCGAACCCGGCTTGATGCCGCCGGTGACTTCGAGCGAGCCTCGCGACCCGCTCGCGCCGCCTGGCACGATGCGCATCGATGCCTCGGACGTTCCCCCCATGATCTTGTCGGTCGAGATCTGCCAGCCCGCCCCGAACGCGGCCGTCGTGTCGGCCTCGAACTCGCTGACGAGCCCGTGTGTCTGCACCGGAGCCGCTGCCGTGGCCTTCGGCACGGGCCGCTCGACGACCACGCCGCCCTTCCACACCGTCGCAATCCGCCGCGTGTCGGTGATCGTCCGCGTCGGATCGCCATCGACCAGCACCAGGTCGGCGCGCAGCCCGACGTTGATGCGGCCGCGGTCGGACAGCTTGAAGATCCCCGCGGGCACCGAAGTGGCCGCGGCGAGCGCCTCGACCGGGGACAGGCCGGCGTTCACCAACAGCTGGAGTTCCTGGTGGATGCTCAGCCCATGGGCGGTGCCCGGGTTCGGCGCGTCGGTTCCGGCGAGGATCGGCACACCGGCTCGGCGCAGGTCGCCGACGAGCGCGGACGCGTTCTGCAACCCGTGACTCGCGCGAAGCCTGGATGGGAACGCGGCGTTCAGTGTCCGCCTCTCGGTCGCCGAGACATAGGTCGACAGGACGGGTTCCGCCGCGAGGACGCGCGCCGCCGCCGTGTCACCCGCCGAACTCGCAATCACCGTCAGCGTCGGCACCACGAACGAATGGTGCAGCTGCATCAGCGCCATCAGGGCCTTGTCGCTGGCCACGTCCGCCACGATGTGGGCGAGGCCATCGGCTCCAGCGTCGATCGCCTCGCGCGCGGCCTGGCTCGTGCTCACGTGCACCATCACCAGCTTGCCGCGGCGATGCGCCGCCGCCACCACGGCGTTCATCGTTTCACGGCTGAGAGCCGGCAGCTTCAGTCCGTAGCTTGCCGCATCGTCGTAGATGATCTTGATGAAGTCCGACCCCTCCGCCACCCGGGCGTCCACGAACGCCTGTGCCTCGTCGGGTCGGGTGAGCGTGGGAATGGCAATGCCGTACTCGGTCCCGTGTCCTCCGGGCGCGGTCGCGAGCGTTCCGGCCGAGACGAGGTCGGCCCGCGTGGTCACGACGCCGCGAGCCTGCTCGCTGCGCTGCGTGGCCGCGAAGCGAGCGTCGGTGAACATGTCGATCTCGGTCGTCACTCCGAACACGATCGCGCGTTGGAGGGCGTCTTCATAGGCGTGGGTGTGCGCGTCGATCAGGCCCGGCAACAGTGTCTTGCCGTAGGCGTTGACGACGGCGAACCCTTCCGGGACCTCGACCTGCGGGCCGATCGCCTTGATCTTCCCGGACTCGACGAGCACCGTCGCCCGGTCGATCACCGACGTGCCGTCGAACACGCGAGCATCGACGATCGCAAATGCACGCGGGGGTGCGGCGGGGACGACCTGCCGCGCCGACGCCTGCCGACCGGGCGGGGCCGTCAGCGCGCGCTGGTGCGCGACGATGCCGGCAATCATCAATACAATGCCAACCGCGCCGAGCGCGCCTTCCAACATGCGCTGTCTCATATGTCCATCCCCCGACGCCTGACCCCTGGCTTTCCGTTCTCACTTCTCGATTCCCACTTCTCGATTCTGACTTCCGATTTCTGGCTCCTGCTCCCTACCCGAACGTCACCCCCTCGTCTCTTCGATAGGCGAACAGTGCCAGCGCCACGGAGAAGAGTGTGAAACCAACCAGGAACAGGACATGGCTCCATGCGGGGCCGCCGCGTCCCGCCCCGACGATCGCGAGCGCGAGTTGCGCGAAGTGATACGCCGGCAGGCACAGGGCCACCTGCTTCATGACGTTCGGCAGCATTTCGATGGGCACCCACATCCCGGAGAAGAACGCCATCGGCAGATAGATCAGGTTCACGACGGCGGGCGCCGAATTCGGCCCCAACAGGTAGCCGAGCGCGAGGCCGAACGCACTGAACGGCAGCGCTCCCGCCACGAGCACGGCCACGAGCGGAACCCATGTGCCGAGCGGCATCCGGACGTGGCCGAACAGTACGCCAAGCGTGCTGAGCACGACGACCACAGCGAGGCTGAACGCGAGGCTCACGGCCAGCTTGCCGACAATCCAGGCGCCGGGCGGCGCCGGCATCGAGCGTTTCAACAGCAACCAGCCCTGCGCCCGCTCGATCGCGAGGCTCACGCCGAAACCGAAGAGCGAGGCCCCCATCACGCCGAACGCGCCGTAGGTGGCCAGCATGTAGGTGCCGACCGACGTGCCGCTGGCCTGCCGTCCGCCGAGCGCCAGCGCGAACAGCACGTAGAAGATCGCCGGAAAGCCGATCGTGGGGAGCGCGTACGCCGGCAGCCGCAGGACCTTCAGCAACTCGGTCCACGCCTCGAGTCCGTATATGCGAAGGTCACTCACCGCGGTCCTCATGATTCGCTCCTTCCAGTCAACGCCACGAACGCCTCCTCGAGGCCGATACCGGTGATTTGGAGGTCGGTCAGCCCGGCGTCCCGTGCGAGCAGGTGCCGCGCGAGGCCCTCGGCGTCCGACGTCAGGATGACGAGTGCGCTGCCGTCCGCCCGCACCGAGTGAACCGATGGCCATTGACGGATCTCGGCCTCACCGACGTTCGTGATGCAGCGCACCAGGCGGCCCGCCACCTGCTGCTTGATATCCGAGGGCGACCCGTCGGCCACGATCCGCCCGCGTTGAAGGACGACGACACGGTCGGCGAGCGCGTCGGCCTCCTCGAGGTAGTGCGTCGTGAGCAGGATGGAGCGGCCGGCGGCGATGATCTGCCTGATCGCGTCCCAGAACAGGTGCCTCGCTTCGACATCGAGGCCGACGGTGGGTTCGTCGAGGAAGAGCAGTTGCGGATCGCCGCACAACGACGCCGCGAACAGCACCCGCTGCTTCTGACCGCCGGACAAATCGCCGAAGCGACGATCGGCGACGTCCGCGATGCCGGCCACGGCGAGGAGGTCGGCCATCGGTCGCGGGTCCCCGTAGTAGCTGCTGAACAGCCGCAGGTGCTCACGGGGTGTCAGCGTTTCGGGAACCCGCCCGATCTGCAGCATGGCGCCGACGCGGCTGCGGGCGGCGCGGTCGGATGGATCGAGGCCGAAGAGCCGGACGGCCCCGGCCGTTGGCCGACTCGTGCCGAGCATCAGTCGGACCGCCGTGGTCTTGCCCGCGCCGTTCGGGCCGAGCAGGGCGGTGAGTTGTCCCGGCGCGAGCGCCAGGTCAACCCCGTCGAGGGCCGTAACGGCCGCGAACTTCTTGGAGACTTGGAGGAGTTCTGCCACCGGCGCACGTTCGCTTCTCATGAAACGATCGTGCGCCGGCGCAGCACGCTGGACCAGTGGAGGGTGTCAGGACGGCGACCTGACAAACGTCACTTCTTGGGATCCTTCTTCCCGTCCTTCGCCACGGGTGGCTCCTTCTTTGCCGCGGGCATCTGCGTCCCGAAAGCGCCCTGCTTCTGCAGCCAGTCGGCCGGAACCGTCCGTTTCTCCGGCGCGACGCGCGAGCCGCCGTCCTGGTAGTCGGTCACCAACTGGTCGGCCAGCGCCCACCACTTCATGTAGTTCTCCTGGGCGACGCGGTTCGAGTAGTCGCTGATGAACGCCCGCGCGCGGTCGGGATCGTTCTTGTACATCTCGAGGGCGGCCTTCTCGATGACGGGCTGCTCGGCGAACAGCTTGTCCTCGACCTCCGTCTGTTTCGCGCGGATGTCCTGG
The DNA here is from genome assembly GCA_036504215.1 of Vicinamibacterales bacterium. Taxonomy (NCBI): domain Bacteria; kingdom Pseudomonadati; phylum Acidobacteriota; class Vicinamibacteria; order Vicinamibacterales; species Vicinamibacterales bacterium. The sequence goes on from DASXVO010000089.1 coordinate 27,630, forward strand.
ATCATCGCGCGGTAGTTGAGATTGGACCAGTTGCCGATGAAGTTCGAAGCCCAGAACGCCGAGCCTCGATCGAACCGGTCGCGCCGGCCGATCTCGAACGCGGTGGGCACTCTGAAATTGCCCGCGTAGAACGGCGTGAAGACCGACGTCTTCGCGTCGTCTGGCGCGAACCAGGCGAGGCTGCCGATCCACGGCGGCATGTTTCCGCGAGCCTGCAACACCGTCACGTAAGACGCCTGGTGCACGGCGATGATGCGCTCGGTGGGCGAGTAGCCCTCCGCCGGCTTGTAGTCTCGCGACAGCGACCAGCGGTTCGGCGTGCCGAAGGGGCCGGCCAGCGGACCTTTCGTCTGGTCGAACGGCGTGCCCTCGTACACGTCGCGGTGGATCGCCATCACCTGGCGCACGTTGACCTTCCTGTCCGGCTTCACCGAGAACGGCTGCTCGGGCGCCCAGGGGTCGAGGTTCAGCGACGGCGCCAGGATGGCGAGCACGCGCCACTCGCGGCGGTTCGGCGTCGGCTGGCCCGACATGCCGTAGGCGCGGTTGAACACGAACGGATCGCCCTTCTTCCACCAGCCGTTCGCCTCGGCGACCGCCCGCACGTTCTTCGACGCCATCGTCTGGTCCGGGTTGTCGTCGAGCGTCGTGATCCGCGACCGGTTGGCCGACACACCGACCTCGCCCGCAGGGATGCGCCTGGCGGCCCACACCGCACCCACCTCCGTCGCACCCGCGCCGAAGATCTCGAACTGCCAGACCTCCTTCGCGTCGCCGACCGTGAGGCATTCGCCGCTGTCGCCGTAGCCGAACTTCTCGGCGAACTCGCCCATGATCGCGACCACTTCACGCGCCGTCGACCCGCGCTCGAGCGCCAGCCGTTCGAGTTCCATGATGTCGAACCACCCCTCGTCGTTGTAGAGTTCGCGCCGGCCGCCGATCGTCGTCTCGCCGATGATGACGCCTTTCTCGTTCATGAACGGATACGAGGCGTCGTAGCGCGTGAAGGTCTGCGTCACCTGCGGGATCTGGCCGACCTTCCGCTCCTGCCGCTCGGCGGGTTTCTCCTCGCCGAGACCGCCCCCCTTCATGACGTCGCGCTTGGCGTCGGCCGGATACGTCTTGCCGGGCACGACCTTGATGCGGATCTCGTAGCCGCCGTCGCACGAATGGCTCGTCAGGGTACCGTCGGACGACACCTCGGGACTGACGGGCACCGACGTGCACGCCTCGCACGCGTTCTCCCACACCTCGGGCGGAACGCCCTCGGGCCGCGGATAGCCGCAGATCTTCTTGCCCTGCCACTGGTCCGACTGGAGCGCCTTCCCGGCCGTCTGCTGCGAACCAGTCGGCTGGCCGGCCGTACCGACCGTACCCGCCACGGCCACGATGAGTGCTGCGAGGATGAACTTCCGTAACCGCATCGCGTGCTCCTTGATAGGCTTCAGGCTCTGAACTCTGGGCTCTGGAATCTGGGCTGGAGGCGGACGGCTTGCGGCCGGGGGGCACCCGGATTGTCGGGAGGTTATCACGAAGCTCGCCTCGACGGCGACGAGGCAGTTGGGCGCTGTCGCGGGCGGGCAGGTCGCGCTATGATTCGACGTGAGGAGACCACCATGTTCAGCTCTCGTCGCTCCTTCCTGCGGACCGCGGCGGCCGGCGCGGCTGCGCCGCTTCTCGGACCACGTGCGCTCGACGCCCTCGAACGCCGGCTCGAGGCGTTCGGCGCGCTCGACGCGCAGTCCGCCGCGACCGACGAGGAGTTCTGGAGCCGAATCCGTGCGCTCTTCCCCGTCCCGAAGGGCTACGTCAACCTCGAGAACGGGTATTCGAGCCCGCAGCCCGCGCCGACGTTCGAAGCCTTCCAGCGCCACGAAGCGATGATCAACGGCGGCGTGTCCTACTACATGCGCCGGAAGAAGGCGGACGATCTCGTCGCCGTGAAGGCCCAACTGGCGGCGCTGGCCGGCTGCCCCGTGGACGAGATCGTCATCACGCGGAACACCACCGAGTCGCTCGGCACGGTGATCCACGGCCTCGACCTCGCGCCGGCGGACGAGGCGGTGATGTGCAGCCAGGACTACGGGTCGATGCTGGAGCAGTTCCGGCAGCAGTCGCGTCGGCGGGGCCTCAAGTGCGTGGAGGCCGACCTCCCGCTCCATCCCCGGAGCGACGACGACATCGTCGCCGCGTACGAAAAGGCGATCACGCCGCGCACGCGGGTCGTGCTGCTCTCGCACATGGTCAACATCACCGGGCAGATCCTGCCGGTCCGGAAGATCGCCGACATGGCGCACGCGCACGGCGTCAGCGTCATCGTCGACGCGGCGCACTCGTTCGCGCAGATCGTCTTCACGGTGCCCGACCTCGACGGCGACTACCTCGGCGCCAGCCTGCACAAGTGGCTCTGCACGCCGCTCGGCGCGGGCATCCTGCACATCAAGAAGGACAAGATTCGGAGCGTCTGGCCGCTGTTCGGCGAGACCAGCGTGCCCGACGACGACATCCGCAAGCTGGAACGGATCGGCACGCACCCGTCGTGGACCGTCCTTGCCATCGCGGACGCCATCAGGTTCCACCAGATGATCGGCCCCGAGCGGAAGGAAGCGCGGCTGCGATTCCTGCAGCAGTACTGGACGGACCGGGTGCGCGGCATTCCGAAGGTGTATCTCAACACGCCGACGGGGAATCGGGCGTGCGCGATCGCCAACGTCGGCATCACCGGCATGACGCCGAGCCAACTGGCAGACGCGCTGTTCGACCGGTTCAAGGTCTACACGGTGGCCATCGACACCGGGCCCGTCAAAGGGGCACGCGTCACGCCGCACCTGTACACGACCACGGCGGACCTGGACGCCCTGGTCAAGGCCATCACGGAGTTGGCTCGAACGGGCGCGTAGCGACGGACAACCACAGGGTGATCGTGAAGGTCATGGCGACGATGTGAACGCGCCGGCTCTCGCTGAGTCCGGTGATGCACAAACACGGCAATGTATTTGTGCCCTCAGGACTGAGTGCTGAGCGAGCATGACCGGCCATGTGCACCGACGACCGATCGTGGCCATAGCTGCGGGTCGAAGTACTACGTCAGGTCGGGCTTCGGTGTCTTCGCGGTGCTCTTCGGCAGCGCGGGCGGCTTGATGTACTCGGGATCGATCTTGCCCGTCAGCACACGCAGGAACACGATGATCCGCTTGGTCTCCTCGGGCGGCAGCGTCTTCCCGAGCTGATACTCCGCCATGTCGCGAACCGCCTGCTCGAGGTCGGCCACCTTGCCGTCGTGGAAGTACGGGCCGGTCTTCTCGATGTTCCGCAGTGACGGCACCTTGAACATGTTCCGGTCGCCCTCGGTCTTGGTGACCTTGTAGCGCCCGGGGTCGGTCACCCCCGGATATGGCTTCGCCGCGCCGAGGCGTTGGTACGACGTTCCGCCGAGCAGCGCCCCGTTGTGGCACGCCTGGCATCCCGTGTCGAGGAAGGTTCGAAGCCCGACCTGCTCCTCCGGCGTGAGCGCCGTCTGGTCCCCTTTCAGCAATGCATCCCAACGAGACGGTGTCATCAGCTTCCGCTCGAACGCGCCGATGGCCCTGGCCATGTTGTCGTAGGTCACCGGCTTCCTGTCGTTGGGGAAGGCCTTCTTGAACAGGTCCGCGTATTCCGGCATCGATTCGAGCACCGCGATCACGACGGGCTCGGCGGGCATGGCCATCTCGACCGGGTTGAGGATCGGTCCCTTCGCCTGGGCCTCCACGTCCGCCGCGCGGCCGTCCCAGAACTGCGTGAAGTGCGCCGCCGCGTTGAACACGGTGGGCGCGTTTCGGTCGCCCTTCTGCCCCTTGTGACCGTCGGAGGTCGGCTGGCCGTCCACGCCGTACTTGGCCAGGTCGTGGCACGAGTTGCAGGAGATCGTCTGGCCCTTCGACAGGCGGGGCTCGTAGAAGAGCATGCGGCCGAGCGTGACCGCGTCTTCGGCCATCGCGCCCTGCGCGGGCGGTACCGAGTCGGGCAGCGGCGCGAACACTGCGAGGCGGGTCTTGTCGACCTCGGGCGCTGGCGGCAACGCTTTGTCGGTGGAGGCCTGCCAGTTGCAGGCGGCGCAGACGACGAGGACGAGGACGAGCGGCCAGCCGTGTCTGTGGGCGTTCAGCATGGTGTCCTCCCTTGCGTACGCGGCGAGATTACCAAATCTGGACCGCGAAGGACACCATGGGTACCACGGGCACCAAGACGGTTGAGAATCGATGCGGGCGATCGGCCTCCATTCGGAATGGCCGTCTGCGATCTACCCTTCGACTCAGTTGTGTTGACCAACGTTTCGCGCAGGGGACGCCCGTTTCAGAGAGTGCGCGGCGCTTGATGCATGGTCAACACAAGTGAGCTCAGGGTTTAGAATGCAGTACGTGTCGTCGCCTGGATCCACTGGAGGAACTGCATGCGGGCCGTGACCAGAATGGCGGTCGCCATCATCGTCGCCATCATCAGCATCGCCAGTGTCGCGTCTGCCGCGCCGCCGGCCAGGCCGGCCGTTCTTCGCGCCGCGACGCACGTGATCGTGGTGACGCTCGACGGCCTGCGCTGGCAGGAGGTCTTCCGCGGCGCCGAGCGCGAGCTGTTCGGCAAGGATGCGGAGAAGCCCGAGCCGCCGCCGGCGGTCAAGCGGTTCTGGCGCGACACGCCCGAGGCGCGGCGCGCGGCGCTCATGCCGTTCCTCTGGAGCGTCGTGGCCGAGCGGGGCCAGGTGTTCGGCGATCCCTCGCGCAACAGCCTGTCGCACGTGACCAACGGCCTGTGGTTCTCGTACCCGGGCTATGCGGAGATGCTGTCGGGCATAGCCGACGCACGGATCGACAGCAACAAGCAGATACAAAATCCCAACGTGACCGTGCTCGAGTGGCTGAACGACCGCCCCGGCTTCCGCGGACGCGTCGCCGCATTTGGCGCGTGGGACCTGCTCCCGTTCATCCTCAACGTCGAGCGGAGCAGGTTGGTGGTTGGCGACGGCTATCCGCCCGTGCCGAAGCCGGTCACGGACCGCGAGCGGGCGATCAACGACCTCGCCGACGACCTGCCGCCGCTCTGGGACGGCGCGCCGTTCGACGCGCCGATCATGCAGGCCGCGCTCGAGTGCCTGCGGACGCGCAAGCCGCGGGTGCTCTACGTGATGCTCGGCGAGACGGACGAGTGGGCGCACGAGCCGCGATACGACCTGTATCTCGACGCGGCCTGGCGCGGCGACCGCTTCATCCGGCGCATCTGGGAAGCGGCGCAGGCGATGCCGGAGTATCGGGGCCGAACGGCGCTCGTCGTGGCAACCGACCACGGACGCGGCGCGACGCCGGCCGACTGGACCGACCACGGCCGCAAGGTGCCCGCCGCCGAGCGGACGTGGATGGCCGTGATGGGGCCGGGAACGCCGGCGCTGGGCGTTCGCGCTGGCGACACCGTGGCGACCGCCCAGATTGCGGCGACGATCGCGGCTCTCGTGGGCGAGGATTTCCGGAAGGCCGTGCCGGCCGTCGCTCCTGCACTGCCTGGCGTGACCCGCTGAGTCTTCCCGCAGTGGCGGCGGGCCTCAAGCGCGAGCAGGCACGAGGCGGCGGGGACGCCCGGCGTCGATGGCGGGCGCCCCCGGATTGCTACCGCAATTCAACCAGGATCAGCTCGAACGGCTTTCCGCCCGTGTTCTGAGGCAGGTGTTTCTGGTTGTCATTCCACAGCACCTGTCCTGGCTTGACGTCCGCGGTAGTCGTCGTGCCGTCCCCGAGCGTGAACGTCGTCTGACCGTCGGTGAGGAAGACGGCGACGCTGGCGGGGTGCGTGTGCATGACGGACTTCTCGTTCGGTGCGTAATGGATCCGCAGGACGCGGACCCTGTCATTCTGCAGCACCACCTTGTAGTGCTTCGGATCCACGGCGACCGAATCTTCGGACGCCGGGAGCGCGGTCATGGCGGCGCCGGGCTTCGTCTTGAGTTCCACCTGGATGACCTCGCCGGCCTTGGCACTCAGGTTCTGGCTGGAATGTCTCTCAGGATCGCTCCACGTCGCCTGGCCTGCCTTCGCGTCACCCTCTCGTGCCTTTCCGTCGGCAGAGGTGAACCGCGTCTTGTTCGCGGACAGCGAAATGCTCACGAGCGCCGGGTGCTCGTGCATCGGCACCTTGTCGCCAGGGGCTTCGGCCCAGCGCAGGACGCGCACGTAGTCGTTCTCCAAGACGACCTTGCACTGGTTCGGCGCGACCGCCACGGGATCCTGAGCTGAGGCGGTAACGGCCGCAAGGCCCAACAGCGCACACACGATCAGCATTCTCTGCACAACTGTCTCCTTCCGGGACCCGAAGACGACGGGTTCCCTATCCAAACCTCCGTGGAAACGGACGAAAGGCACCCGGCCGCACTGCACCCTGAGAACCTGGCCACACCGCGGTTCAGGGTCAGTACGGCTGCTCGACGGGTTGGCTGTTTTGTTTGCCCAAGAAGAAGCGTACACGAAAGGAGCGCAGTGGCCGAGAACATTTGCGGATGAGCAATGGGATTGTCAGCCAGGCGGGTGCGCCTGTGGTGCCTGGCGTCGTGCGCTGAGCGCCGGGGCACCTACTTCAGCTCGCTGCCGGGCTCGGGTATACTGTGTATTCTCCCCTCCGGTGCCGGAGTGGCGAAACTGGCAGACGCGCGGGACTCAAAATCCCGTTCCCTTTACTGGGAGTGTGGGTTCGATTCCCTCCTCCGGCACCAAACCACTCGGTAATTCAACGTGTTTACCGGTCGTGGCGCTCAGCAGAGGCGCCTCGAAATATCCCAACCGTAGTGAAACCGTAGTGAACCGAAAGGGCCGTCTCTTTGGCCGCGCGTTATCACGGTGCGGCGGCGCAAGTTGGCGGTGTCCGGCAGAGGCGGTGTCGCACATGCGCCCGCCCGTCCAGCACTGTACAGCTTCGTGATAAGATATCATCGGTGCCAAAAGGCAGTCGGCGCGAGGCGACCCCCAAAGCCCGGCGCACGGCGACTACCATTTCTCGGGTTGCACCGGTAGACGCCCCGCTCACCGCAGAAGCAACGCCTACCCGTTCACATCGCCCGGCCCGGTTGCGCGGCGTCAATGTGGCCGCTTCTGCATGGGGCGACGATTGTCATTCTTCGTTGTCTGCACGTTCGACTGTCAAGAACGCGTCCTCAGCATTGACGACGCACCCCGTGCCTGTTTCCCGCATCACTAATGGAGCAGCAAGATGGCCGACGACGAATTCCGGTTGCCCGGGTCTAGTTACGACGAGCTCATCAAGATCATCATGGGATACGGGCACTTCGATACTGATGTCACTCCCGCCGATGTGGGCGGAATTGCCGGTGTGCACGAGACCCAGGTGAGTCGGAACAATGCGTTTCTTGTGGCTGTTGGAGTGGTCGAGGGTGGAAGGCGGAAGGTCATAAGTGCCCTCGGACGGAATCTGGCGCTCGCCTTACAGCACAACGTTCTAGAGGATGTGAGCAAGTACTGGCACCATCTCGTTGCGGCCAATTCGTTCTTTCAGAAGGTACTGGCGGCAGTACGCATCCGTCGTGGCATGGACGCGTCTACACTCCAAGCGCACGTCGCGTATTCGGCGGGCCAGAAGAAGAGCCCCGCCGTCGTAGCCGGAGCCGCGGCTGTTGTTCAGATAATGGTCGTCGCCGGGTTACTGCGGGAAGAGGACGGGAAATACGTCGCCATGGACGAAGGGTCTGCTTCAACCCCGACGCCCATTGAGGAGGCCGGAGTTCCGGACCAAGCGACGCTGACCACTACCACTGTCACTCGCACCGCGACTCCCGTTCTTCCTCTGCCCTCGACCGCCAGTGCTGCCGCACTTGCTATCCAACTGCAACTCCGCGTTGACTGTAAGGTAGACGAACTCGACGCCATTGCGGTGAAGTTGAGAAACCTCATTCGGACGTTGTCCGAACCGTCGGAACCGAATCCAACGCCCGCAGAGGCGCAACGCCGAACCACCGAAGAGCCTGGCGCAACTTCCGCTGCTGAGGAGTCCGCTACGAGACACCCCGGCGAGTAGGAGGGCTGAGCGCATGGCCCGAGATTTCTCGCCTGCTACTGCCGAACATGTTGTTTCCGTGGTCGAAGGCGTAGTCGTGAGTCAACAACCCGCGAATGTGGACTACGTGTCGAGTTTCGCCGACCTCACTCCTGCTCTGGCGGAAGCGGCGCTAGCACTCGCCTGCGACCTCGGGTTGTTGTCCAAGGACCACTCCGACTACGCTGTAGCAAGCCCTCTCTGCCGGTTCCTGATAACGCCAAATGGTGCACAGCGGGCAGCAGTCATCCGCGTGCTGCTTGAGTCCTATCCGCCCTTCCTGACGTTCCGCGAACGGCTAGTCGGAACCGGCAGTGCCTCCACCGCTGCCGGTCAGACGAAGACCGCTCTTGACCTCACGGCACACCGCGAGGAAATCAAAGACACGTTGGTCAGTCTAGGCACTTACAGCGATGCCCTCGTCACAGAAGGCGGTGGTCGGTTCGCGCCGCAACCCGCGAATGCTGAGAACCCGCTGGAGGTGCTAGCGTTGGCTGCCGGCGACGGAGCTGCTGCGGAAGGACGAATTCGAGCGCAGATTGGGGAAGACGCCTGTCGGCTGGTTTCACGCGAGGACGTCATCGTACCCCTGGCTAACGCTCTCCTGCGAGCGACAGGCGGAGACCCTCGAGGAGCGGTCGTAGAGGCAGGAAACGCTGTCGAATCCTACCTTGTGGCTCTGGGTGGACGGGCGCAAGTTGAGCTAACTGGGGCAACCGGAATCAACTCGAAACTGGACAAATTCGACCGTGCGAACTGGTTAAGCAAGAAGCTGGTCTATGTCGGCAAGCACCTAGGCCACGTGCGGAACGCTGCCGACCACGGCATCGACCCTGAGGTAGGACAGGTCTGGGCGATTCGTCCTTCCACCGCACTGGAATACGTCTTTCACGCATGCTCGTTCGTGGCGTCAGTCACGACAAAGGAGTTGGGCAGGCAAGCTGAGATATAGAAGGACAAGGCGGGCGGGCCAGGACCGCCCGCCGCGCCTGCGGGGAACGTGCGCGGTGTGAGCGCAGCAACGCGTGCGAACGCTTGACCGGCACGCCTGAATATTGATGAGATCTAAGCTCCGACCACACGTCTCACATCCCGCGGACGGGGACATCGCCGCCCACTTTGCGCGCTTTAGAGGGGCGCCGGGGCGTTCGCATCGGTGCGTGTTGCCGGTTGCCGTGCCGTGGACAGGCGGACGAAACAGCGGACCAGACCTGCCCTCTACTGGCGGCCCATTTCAAGTCGCTCCCAGGGCCAACATTCCGACCGAAACCGAGCGTCAAAGGGCGGTTCTGAATCCGCCAGCCACGTGGCTACCGTTGCCGCTTCCGGCTCTCCCACCACACACCGAACAGCTCGCCGCACACTGCCTCCAGCGGCCAACCGCAAGCCAAGCGCAACTCGGCCACGGTCCGTGGAAGGTAGCCATGGTGCAGCGACATCAGTCCGGGCGGCCCGTGCGTCGTCCCGCCAGGTGTGGTGGTATCCAGGTCTCGCCCGGTTGCTTTGGAGTCCGTTCGTAGGTGTATGCGGCTGTCCCCGGCGGCCGTTTGAAACCCACGCACTCCAGCCGGGGTTCCAGTTCCGCGCGAAAGCGTCTGCGCCGTCCAGCAGTGGTCTGGGGATTTGTGTCTGGAATGATTCGCGCAATCAGCAATTTCACCCGAACGTCAGACACCCACTTGACCCACTCGTGTGTCTCATGCCTGTTCACCGCCTCGATGACTCGGGCGACGAGCGGGCCGACGTCCAGACGCGCGTCTTGAGGAAAGAGCTGGCGGAAGCCGCTCTCGGCTCCCTCGGCAGTACCCAATTCGACATTAACGTGCCACGTCTGAAGTTCGGCTCGCTTCGAACCGGCTACAACGCCTCCGTGCCGTTCAATCCGAAACGAGATGTCGCCGGTCGTGAAGAAACGCGGGTATTTGGACAGGTGGTCGACGGCGGGGGCGGCCGACGACCTGACGCTATGGGGACGAGCGACGTTTCTTCTGTACGAGTTCGGCCTCGCGGTGGCGATAGCTCTCGCCTTCGATGCGAATGATCTCGGCGTGGTGGGTGAGCCGATCCACGAGCGCGACCGCGCAGGAGGCGTTCGGAAACACGGTGTTCCAGTCTTTGAAGGCGAGATTCGTGGTCAAGACGATGGAGCGCTGCTCGTAGCGCCGGCTGACGATCTGAAAGAGGAGGTCGGCGGCGCGGGCGTCGTAGGCCAGATAGCCGATCTCGTCGATGGCCAAGACGTGCGGACGCGTGTAGGCGCGCAAGCGTCGTTCGAGGCCGCGGGCGGTGTCCTGCCCGTTCAGGTCGAGCAAGAGATCAGAGGCCGTGACGAAGAGCGCGGAATGGCCGGCCAGCACGGCCTGGTGGACGAGGTTCTTCGTCAGCATCGTCTTGCCGAGGCCCTGGTTGCCGACCAGGACGATGTTCTCGCCTTTGGCAATGAAGTCGAGCGAGAAGGCGCGGTCGACCGTGGGACGGTGCAGCTGCTTGGGCCAGTCCCATTCGAAATCCGCGACGGGCTTGAAGCGGCCGAGCCGGGCGCCGCGGAAGCGGCGTTCGAGGCGACGGCGCGCCCGGTCTTCGATCTCGGTGTGGACGAGCGTTTCGATCACGACCAGCGGACTCCAGCGTTTCTGCGTGGCGCGCGCGATGAGGTCGTTGAGGGTGTCGGCCGTGTAGGTCAGGCCCAGTCGCTGCAAGTAAATGGTCAGTGCCGGGGTCGTCGTCGGTGTCGCTGAGTGCATCGTAGGTCTCCAGTCGTGGTGGGGTGAGATCCAAGTCCCGGACGCCCGGGCGGTCGGGCAGGACGACCGGCAGCGGGGGGCGTTGGCCCCGCTGGCGGCGCCGGGTGTCCAGGATGTGCGCGAGACTGCCGGCGCCCAGCGCATCCCGTTCGAGCGCGATCGCGACGGCGATGGAGCATTCGGCGGGGCCATAGTCGTCGAGGAGCGCGAGCAAGCGGTGCGTGTGGAGCCGCAAGGACTCGCCGCGGGCGGCCAGCCGCTCCAGCAGGGTCACGGTCGCGGGGACGGCGAGGCGCAGGCGATCGCGGCCGGTGTGGAGGTTCTGCTGCCGGGTGGCGGCGATCAGCCCCTCGACGTGCGCGAGGTCTTCGATCGTCTGACCGGTATCGTAGCTGCGTGCGTGCCGCGCAATCTCCTCGCCGCCATCGATGAGCCGGACGGTGGTCGCCTCGACGATCAGCGTCAGCGGACGCCGGACGTAGGCGTGCGGAATCGAGTAGCTGTTCCGGTCGAAGCGGACGTACGCGAGCTTGCCGGAGACGACGGGCCGGACGAGCGCGGTCTCGAAGGGATGCGCCGGGAGCGGCAGCAGGCGCGGCTGTTCGTCGGCGAAGACGGCCGCGACGGGGCGGTCGCGCTGCTCCGGGTGCGGCCGCTGATGGGCGTGGGTGTCGCGCCACTGCCGGAATTGCGCGTTGAGATCGTCGACGTCGCCGAAGGTCCGCGCGGCGAAGAAGGCATCGCGCAGGTAGCGGATCTGGCGCTCGACGCGCCCCTTCTCATTCCCGCGCGCCGGCGTGCAGGGGCGGACGGCGAAGTGATAGTGGCCGGCGAGTTCCAGCAGCCGGGGATGAAAGCGGATCGCCGTGCCCTGGCGTTCCAGCACCGCCGTCTTGAGGTTGTCGTACACCAAGGTACGCGCACACCCCTGAAACGCCTGAAACGCCTCGACGTGGCCACGCAGAAAACTCTCGAGCGTCTGATCGAGCGTGAAGAGCGCGAAGAGGGCGCGCGAGTACTACAGGACCATCACGAAGCCGGACAGCAGGCGCGTCCCGTGACCGATACGGACCTGCCCAAAACTGCCCCAGTCGACCTGGGCCTCCTCCGCGGCCAGGACGACGAGTCGCCGGTACAGCCGCGGCGCGAGGGACGGCCGGAGCCCGCGGACTACCCGGCGGACCTGCACGGCCGATCCGTCGTAGCCGCGCGACGTGAGCATGGCGTGCAGACGGGTGGCCCGCAGGCGCGGGTACTGCTCGAGCGTGTCACGGATGAAGGGCAGAAAGGGATCGAGCTTGGTCCGGCGACAGGAACGACACGGCAGCGCGCGCCCCTCGAGCGCGACCGCCGCGCGGACCGTGTCATGGTGGACGCCGAGGTTGGTGGCGAAAGTGCCGACCTTCCAGTGCTCGCCGTAATAGAGGCGGCGAATCTCGGCGTGTTGCTCGGGCGTGATCATCAGGCTCCTCTCTCGACGCGCGCGGCGACCGCCAGGTCGGCAGCACCACCCAGGCACTCTGCCGACCACAGACCACGCAGCACGGCGTGGCGACGACCGGCACGGGCACGTCGGCGGTCACGAGTGTGTCCGCGGGGGGCGGCGGCGTGGAAGTCTGATCCGTCACGCGACGGCGCGCGCGGTAGGCGCGTTGGTGATCCCGATAATCGAGCCGCCCCTCGACGCTCGCCTGATGCCGCGCCTTCGCCGCGGCGACGACGCGACGACGCCCGGCGGACCGACAGGTGTCCGAACAGTACGCGTGGCCGCGATCACACGACACGCAGATCGCGAAGAGGGTCTGGCACGTTCGGCAGGGCCGCTGACGGAGTGGCACGTCCATGGAGCAGCAGGCGACGACCGCTGCTGCCACTGGACGCCCGTGCCCGTTCGTGGCACAAAGGGAGCGATTGCCTTGGTCCCATGGAGCCCGAGGTGGTCACCGGGGGCCCGGAGTTCCAGCTCCGGGTCCCCACCTCATCACGGCCGCCTCAGCGTACCTCGGCCGTCTCCCGCTCGCCAACGTGCCGCCGTCTGCGGGACTCACCGGGATCGCCTCCGTGTCACGGGGGGGCGCTCCGGCCTCTTCGAGGC
>DASXVO010000090.1 GCA_036504215.1 Vicinamibacterales bacterium
ACCGAAACGGCCCGCGGTCGCGCCGACTGCCTCGCCAGCACTGCCGATCGCCGGCTCGCCTTCGGCAATGGTCGGCACCAGAACGGCTGCGCCGGCGCCACGAGTCACCGTTCTCCAGGCCGAACTCGACCGGATCTTCCAGGCAGCACAGTTCGATCGGTCCCTCTGGGGCATCAAGGTACAGTCGCTCGACTCCGATGAGGTCCTGTACGCCCGAGACGCCGCCAAGCTGATGATGCCGGCGTCGAACATGAAGATCGTGACGTTGGCGACGACGGTCGAACGCCTGGGCTGGGACTTCACGTTCGAGACGAAACTCGTGGCGTCGGGTCCGATCGAAGACGGTGTCCTCCACGGCGATCTCATCGTCGTCGGGAGCGGAGACCCGACGTTCAACGGCCGCGGCGGACCCGCGACCCGCGTCTTCGACGGGTGGGCCGATCAGTTGAAGGCCGCCGGTGTGACGCGGATCGCAGGACGCATCGTCGCCGACGGGCGCGCCTTCGATCCCGAAGGCCTCGGCGCGGGATGGGCGTGGGACGACCTCGGCTCTGGTTACGCCGCGCCTGTGGGCGCGCTGCAGTTCAACGAGGACGTGGCCGAGGTGGCGATCCGGCCGGGTGGGAGCGTTGGCGCCCCCGCCATCGTCGAGATCGAGCCGCCGGAGAGCGGATTGGTCATCGAGAACCACGTGCGGACGACCGACTCGGGCGACACCACTCTCGACATCCGCCGTCTCCCCGGTTCCGATCGGATCGTGGTCACCGGCGATCTTCCGCTGTCCGCGAAGGAGACCAAGCGCGCTGCGAGCGTGGACAGGCCGGCACTGTATTTCGCGCGCACCTTGCGTTCGACGCTGATTGCCAGGGAAATCCTCGTCGAAGGTGACGCAGTCGAGGTCTCGCCAGCAGCGCCGCCGAGCGAGGGGCGCGTGCTCGTCGCACATCGATCGCCTCCGCTCAGCGAGATCGCGCGCGTCCTGATGAAGGTCAGCCAGAATCTGTACGCGGAGACGCTGGTGAAGACGCTGGGCGCCCAGAGCGGCGTCGGCAGCACCGAGGCTGGGCAGAAGGTCGAGCGCGAGGTGTTGCAGTCGTGGGGCGTGCCCCCTGAGGCGTACGTGCTGGCCGACGGCTCCGGCCTGTCCCGCTACAACTACGTCTGCGCCGAGACGATCGTTCGGATCCTGCGCCAACTCTACCGCGATCCCCGGCATCGTCAGTCGTTCATGGAGACGCTGCCGATCGGGGGGACGGACGGCACGATTGCACGACGCTTCATCGCGTCGCGCGCCACGGGCAACGTGAAGGCCAAGACGGGCTCGATCGCCAACGTGCGTGCGTTATCGGGCTACGTGACCACGGCTGACGGCGAGGCGCTGGCCTTCTCGATCATCGCCAACAATTTCGCGGTGCCGGCTGAAACCATCTACGCCGCCACTGACCTGGCGGTCGAGCGGCTGGCCGTCTTCACGAGGCGGTAGCGCGCCTACGAACCGTCGGCCCCCGGATGCCGTCTAATCGTCATAGTCCCCTCCTGACGATCGGGCCGGAGATACATTCGGTCGGCAACTTTCCGAATTCACAGGGAAGAACTTGGGCGGAGGACCCATGAACGCCACGTGTGCGCGGATCGGTTCGGCAGCCGGGTTGATCGTCCTGACAGCGGCCGCGGGGTTCTCTCAGCCGCGCCAGGCGGATGCCCCGCTCCCCGCCCGAACGACCACGGCCGTGCCGAGGGCGACGTCCGAGATCCGGATCGACGGCGTGCTGGACGAGCCTGCCTGGAAGACTGCTGCTGTGGTACTGGTGTCCAACGAGTGGGCGCCCGGCGACAACATCCCGGCCCCGGTCAAGACGGAGTGCCTCATCACGTTCGACCGGAAGAACCTCTACATCGCTTTCCGGGCTGCTGATCCCAACCCCTCGGAGATCCGCGCGCACCTCATGGACCGCGACGACGTGAATACGCTGATCCAGGACGACCACGTCGGCGTGATGATCGACACCTTCAACGACGAACGGCGCGCGTTTCAGTTCCGGATGAACCCGCTGGGCGTGCAGGCCGACGCGATCTTCAGCGAGCAGGATGGCGTCGAGGATTTCTCGTGGGACATGATCTGGGCGTCCGCCGGCCGAATCACCCGGGACGGTTACATTGTCGAGGTGGCGCTGCCGTTGAAACAGTTGCGGTTCCCGGCCGGCCAGGGACCGCAGACCTGGGGCTTCGAGGCCTTCCGGTCCTGGCCCCGCAACGTCAGGCACCGGCTGACGTCGCAGCCTCGAGACCGAAACAAGGGCTGCCTGCTCTGCCAGGAAGGCAAGATCACCGGCCTCGACGAGCTGTCCCAGGGCCGGAACATCGAAATCGATCCCACCGCCACGTTCCACCGGACCGACCGACGCGAGGATCCCTCCGCGTCGTCGTTGAGCGGCGGTGATTCCAAGGCGGATATCGGGGGCACCGTCCGCTGGAACGTGACGCCGAACATGACGTTCAGCGGAACGCTCAACCCCGACTTCTCGCAGGTGGAAGCGGACGTCGCTCAACTCGACGTGAACCAGCGGTTCGCCTTGTTCTACCCGGAGAAGCGCCCGTTCTTCCTCGAGGGCGTGGACTTCTTCACGACGCCGATCCAGGCCGTGTTCACCCGGACAGTGGCCGATCCCTACTTCGGCGCGAAGCTGACGGGCAAGCAAGGAGCCAACGCCGTCGGGCTCTTCGTCACGCGTGACCGCGTGAACAGCGTGCTGTTCCCGGCGAACCAGGGCACGGATAGCACCTCGATCGACGACGATGTGACGACCGTGGTGGGGCGATATCGACGCGACATCGGCACCACGTCGACAATCGGCACCATGTTCGCCGTGCGTGAGGGGGCCGGCTACCACAATCGGCAGTTGGGCGCCGACGCGTTCTGGCGGCCGACGCCGTCCGATTCGATCCATCTGCAGTTCCTGCGAACCGAAACGCAGTACCCGGACGAGGTCGCGTCCGCTCATAGCCAGTCCCGGCAGCCGTTTGGCGGAAACGGCATCTGGGCGGACTATCAGCGGGTCACGCGCTCCTACCAGGTGTTCGCCAACTTCGAGTCCTACGACCGGGGCTTCCGCAGCGACACCGGCTTCGTACCGAGGGTGGACTACCGCAACGTGTTCGGGCAGGCGCAACGGCGGTGGTGGCGCGACGCGGGCGCGTGGTTCAACACCATCGACGTGGGCATACGGGGCTGGCGAACGACCGATTCCGCCTGGACGCTGACCGACCAGACCGTGGCGGCGTTCATCGCGTACACCGGTCCGTTTCAGACCCAGGCGCAGTTCAACATGCCGAAGGACGTCGTGGTGTACCAGGGTGTGCGCTACGAGTACTTGCGGCCGAATTTCGCAGCGGGTATCAAGCCCACCGGAAACACGAGCGCTCAGTTGACCGGGCGATTCGGCGGCGGCGTGGACTTCGCCAATGGGCGCCCCGCCCGCCAGGCGCTGCAACTCTCGCCCGCAGTCGAGTACCGCCCCGCGACCCGGATCAATCTTCGGCTTCAGTACGATCTCGATCAGCTGTCGGTCGATGGCGGCAGGCTCTACCGCGCGAACCTCGTGCAACTGAAGGCGATCTACCACCTGAACGTGAGGACCTTCGTCCGGGTGATTGTCCAGTACACCGACATCGCGCGCGATCCGGCGCTGTATCGCATCGAGGTCGAGCGCCGAACCCGCCAGCTGTTCTCGCAGTTCCTCTTCTCGTACAAGCTGAATCCGCAGACCGTGTTGTTCCTCGGATACTCGGACAACTCGGCCGCCCTGGCAGGCATCGACCTGCGGCGGCAGGACAGGACATTCTTCATCAAGCTGGGGTACGCCTGGGTGTTGTAGGCGCGGCCGGCCGCCCTACTTCGCCGCCAGCATTGCCTCCCGGGCAGCCCGCAGGATGTCGCCGAGCGGCCCTGCAAGTCCGCCCCCCTGCGCGAGCTCCGGCTTCCCACCGCCACGTCCGCCGAACTGCGCGGTGAGGGCGCGCAGCAACGCACCCGCGTCCATCGGGCGATCCGTCGACCGGGCCAGCACCGCGACAGTGGGCGTGGTCGTCGAGAACAGCGCAACCTGGTATCCCGGCCTGCCGCAGATGGCCAGTGCCATCGCCTTCAGGCCGTTCTGGTCTTGTCCTTCGACGGCCTGGATGACGTGCCGTGACCCGCCAACGTCCTCCGCGGCGTCCGCCAGCGCCGCCGCCTCGAACTCCGCGAGGCGCTCCTGCAGGCCCCTGATGGCCTTGCGGTGGTCCTTGCTCTCGGCCTGCAGCCGCTCGATCGCGGCCGGGAGTTCATCCGGCGCGACCGACAGGTGATGGATGCACGCGGCGACCGCCTCGTGGAAGGTCCGGAACGCGCGGAGCGCGCGGTGGCCGCAGGCGAATTCGACTCTCGTGCCGCCACGGACGCGCTCGGAGGACAAAACGGCAATCAAACCGACTGCCCCGGTCCGCGCCACGTGGGTTCCGCCGCACGCAGACAGGTCGTAGTCGGACACGTCGATGATGCGCAGCGTACCGGTCCGCTCGGATTCCTTGCGGAGCGGCAGCGCGGCGGCTTCCGAGCCGCTCACGAACCGGATCGCAACCGGACGGTCCTCGAACACGAGCCGGTTCGACTCGGTCTCCGCCTCGGCGATGGCCTGCGGCGAAAGCTCGACGGCAAGATCAATGGTCGACACGACTGCACCGAGATGGAATCCCACGGTGCGAGCCTTGTGAAGCCGGTCGAACGCGGCCGACAGGATGTGCTGACCGGTGTGCTGCTGCATGTGATCGAAGCGCCGGTCCCAGTTCACGAGGCCATGCACGCGATCGCCCGCAGCAAGTTCGCGGTCGAGCACGTGCACGACCTGGCCGGCGTCCGACTCGACCACATCGAGCACTCGCGCGGGACCAAGCGAGCCTGTATCGAACGGCTGACCACCTGATGTCGGGTAGAACGCGGTCGTGTCGAGCACGACGGCAGGCTTGCCGCCGACGCTCATCGCCTCGAGAACGGCGGCATCGAACTCGGTGCGGTAGGGATCGGTGTAGTAGAGGCGGTCGGTCATATGCAGTGTGTCGTGGCCAGCTCAGTGCCGGCTCAAGGCTGGGTCGGCGACGCCGGCCTCGGCGAAGCCCTTTGCGCGAAGGAGGCAACTGTCGCAGTGGCCGCACGGACGGCCATCGGGAGCCGGGTCGTAGCAGCTGTGCGTCAAGCCGTAGTCCACGCCGAGAGACAGGCCCAGGCGGATGATCTCGGCCTTGGTCAGTGTGATGAGCGGCGCGTGGACGGCAAATCGCGCGCCCTCGACGCCGGCTTTCGTCGCGACGTTGGCGACCGCCTCGAACGCATGAATGAACTCGGGCCTGCAGTCTGGATAGCCGGAATAGTCGAGCGCGTTCACGCCGATGAAAATGTCGCGCGCATCGAGCGCCTCGACCCAGGCCAGTGCCAGCGACAGGAACACCGTGTTGCGGGCCGGCACGTACGTCGGCGGAATGTCGGACGAGTCGAGCGCGCGGTCCTTGGGAACGTCCATGGCCGCCGTGAGCGCCGATCCGCCGAACGCGGAGAGATCGACCTTCAGCTCGATGTGCCTCACGACGCCAAGCGCCCGGGCCACGGCCCGCGCCGCCTGCACCTCGCGCGCATGCCTCTGGCCGTAGGAGATCGTCAGCGCGCAGACTTCGAAGCCGTCACGATGGGCGACGGCCGCCGCGGTCGCCGAGTCGAGACCGCCGCTCAGAAGCACCACGGCTCGTGGTCGAGTCATCCTTCACACCCCGCGCGCGTCGGCTCCCCAGATGAACTTGTGCACCTGCAGCTGCACGCGAACCGGCAGACGATCCGCGAGGACCCATTCGGCCAGCGCCTTCGGGTCGAGGACGCCGTGGACTGGCGAGAACAACACGCCCGCCACACGGTCGGCGAGGGTGTGCCGTTCGAGAACCTCCCGGGCGTAGTCGTAGTCCCCGCGATCACGGATGACGAACTTCACCTCGTCGTGCGGCCGGAGCAGGGCGATGTTCGTCCAGTCGGTCCGGTCGCACTCGCCGCTGCCCGGGCACTTGACGTCCATGATGGTGATGACGCCGGGCGGCACGGTGGCGAGGCTCCGGTGCCCGCCCGTTTCGAGCAACACGATGCGGCCGGCCTTGACGAGCCGCTCCAACAGCACGATTGCGTCGGGCTGCAGCAGTGGTTCGCCGCCCGTCACCTCGACGAGCCGGCATCCCAGCCGATCGACCTCGGCCACCACCTCGTCCACCGTGGTCTTACGGCCCTCGTGAAACGCGTAGGCGGTATCGCACCACGAACAGCGGAGGTCGCACGCCGCCAGGCGGACGAAGGTGCACGGCAGGCCCGCGTAGCTCGACTCTCCCTGGATTGAATGGAAAAGCTCGTTGACCGTCAGCATTCACAGGTATTGTAGTCCACCCGCGCCATCACGGTGGCTGCGCCGTCTCCTGATTGATCACCACTGGGTTCGCTGAAACTCCGGAGTGCGCGTCTGTGGTGCGGCCCGGTTCGACGTGCTCTGCGTGCGGTCTGGCGGGCGCTATAATTGCCTCGAGGTGCCCATGGCCAAACCGGTGTTCTACTGCAAGCCGACATGAACGACGTGCCGCAACGCCAGAAGTTTTCTGGAGCAACTCGGCGTGGACGTGGAGTTCAGGGACATCAACCGGGAACCGCCGCCGCGCGCGTTTCTCGAGCAGCACGTGGATGCGCAGCGGTTCATGGACTTCGTGAGCAAGAGAAGCCCGGCCTTGAAGGATCGGCCGCTGCCAACCTCCAAGAAACAGGCGATTGACCTGATGGTCGAGCAGCCGAACCTGATCAAGCGCCCCATTCTGATCAAAGGGCCGCGAGTGGTCTTCGGGTTCGACAAGGACGAATACCAGCAGCTGTTCAGGTGACCGGCCCGTGACCGACCAGATCGCGAGTGCGGGTGCCGTCCGAATCGGCACGTCGGGCTGGAGTTATCCGTCCGGGCGGGGCACCTGGAACGGCATCTTCTACCCGGTGCGCGGCGAGCGAGGCTTTCGCGCGGGGGACGAGCTTCGCTACTACGCCGAGCACTTCGACACTGTCGAGGTGAACGCCACGTTCTACCGGCCGCCCGTCGCCGCCGTGACGGCCCGGTGGTTGCGGGAGACGCCGCGCGAGTTCGAGTTCTCGGTCAAGCTCCACCAGAAGTTCTCGCACGTCACCCCCATCGGCCGCGGCCCATCGTCGCCGCCAGCAACCGCCGCCCGCCAGGAACTTCCGCATCCGACTCCGGAGGATGTTGACGAGTTCAAGGCCGGAATCGAACCGCTGGCAGATGGCGGCAAGCTGGGCGTGCTCCTCCTCCAGTTTCCTCCCTCGTTTCGCAGAACCCCGGAAGCCAGCGAGTACCTGCGCGGGCTGCTGCGTGCCTTCAGGGAGTATCCCGTCGCCGTCGAGTTGCGTCATCGGTCGTGGAGTGACGCCGAAGCAGACACGCTCGCGCTGCTCGACGAGTTCGACGCCGCGTGGGTGCAGATTGACGAGCCGAAGTTCCGGTTCTCGATTCGCCAGACCCTCATGCCCAACATCAGCCGTTTCTACTACATGAGGCTGCACGGCCGAAATGCTGAGCAGTGGTGGAAACCCGACGCGCCGGAGGATCGCTACAATTACCTGTACTCTCCCGAGGAACTGCGGCCGATCGCCGAGGTGGTCGCGCTGGTCCGTCCAGAGGTGCGTAAGGCCTACCTGTATTTGAACAATCACTTTGCCGCCAAGGCGGTCGTGAACGCGGTCACCTTGAAGCACCAACTCGGCATGCAGGTCGAGGGCGAATTCCAGGACCGGTTCGTGCGCGCGTACCCCGATGTGGCCGAACTTGTGAGGGTTCCTGGCGACGATTTCCTGTTCCGCTGAGGAGTTTGCGTATTCTGGCATTCGACCAAATGTGCCGTGACGGCCAATTGTCAGGTTCACACCCGGTGGGGTACTATCCAGAGTGCCGGCGATCCGGGTTGGTGGCGAATCGGTGCGCCGGCGCGTTCCGGCTTCCGAATCTGGCCGCAAATTGCAGGCTCTCCGACGGTTGGGTCCCAACGGCGCGACAGCCTGTCATTCCCTCCTCGATCGCTGTTTCGCATCTGTTGGATCAAGGTGATTGCTGTTCCCCGGGTGTCAGGGGTTCTGTGTCGAGCGCGCTACGCGCGCAGAGGGGTGCATGCGAGTCGTTCTGGCGGACTTGAAAGGCAAGGTCGGATTCGTCTCGAAGGATACCGTCGCCGGGGGCTATGGCTCCCGGTTCACGCCCTTCTCGAAGACGACGAAGTGGGTGCATCGCTTCAAGAGCCAGTACCACGACACGCCCAGCGTCCACATGGCCTACGTGGCTGCCATCTTCGCCCGCTGGGGACACGAAGTGGTGTCGACGCGGAGTGAACTGAAAGACGGCGACCTCGCCATCGTCTTGTCGTCGCTCGTGGACTACCGGCAGGAGACGACGTGGGCGGACGCAATGCGGGCGCGCGGCGTTCGGGTTGGTTTCGTGGGCCTGACCGCGTCGAAGATGCCCCAGTTGTTCGCCGACCACGCGGACTTCATCCTCGACGGCGAACCCGAGGCCGGCATTGCCAGGCTCGCACAGGGGGAACGACTCGACGGCCTCTGCAAGAGCGAGGCAATCATGGACCTCGACTCGCTGCCGTTCCCGCGATGGGATTTGCTGGCGAGGGGAGAGGTGAAGCGCGGCTTTGGCATCCGGTTTCCACATCGGCCACTCGGCGCAACCTTCCCGCTGCTGGCGAGCCGCGGGTGCCCGGAGTTCTGCACCTACTGCCCGCACCGGATCCTGGCCGGCTATCGTACGCGGTCGGTGGGCAACGTCGTGGACGAAATTGCCGCAATGTGCGACCAGTCGCGCCGGCCGTACATCATCTTCCGGGATTCGCTGTTCTCCGAGCTGCGCGAGCGGATCCTCGAGTTGTGTGACGAGATCCGGGCGCGCGGCCTGCGGTTCCACTTCGAGTGCGAGACGCGGCTCGATCGGCTCGATTTCGACATCCTCAAGCAGCTGCACGCGGCCGGGATGCGGGCGATGAGCTTCGGCGTGGAGTCGGTGTCGCCGCAGACGCTCAAGAAGGTGGGGCGCCGGCCCATTCCTCTCGAGCATCAGCGTAGGGTCCTCGAACACTGCCGCGAGCTGGGCATCGTCACGGCGGCGTTCTTCGTGCTTGGATTCCCGAGCGACGACTGGCAGTCGATTGCGGCCACGATTGATTTCGCGACCGAGCTCGGACCAACCTTCGCGCAGTTCAAACTGCTCACGCCGTACCCCGGCACGCCACTGTTCAAGCAGATGCAACCGCTCGTGGTGGAACCCGACTGGGAGAAGTTCGACGGTTTCACGCCGACGTTCACCCATCCGAACCTCAGCTCGGAGGAGCTGATGTTCCTGCTCGGCGCCGCCTATACGCACTTCTACATGCGGCCGTCGTACCTGGCGAACCTCTTCAAGGTGCACAACCGGGGGGTGAGAAACTGGGTTGGTCGATTGGATCGTCGGGTCTCGATGAGAATCCAGCGGAGAGAGGCCGAGATCATGAGACCGGTGACATGTTGACGGCGATCTCCCGGTACGGCCCCAGGGTCCACCCGACGACCGAGCAGATTATTGCGGCTTGCCGAAAGCGAGGCGAGTTCACCCAGGGCCCGCAGGTGGCCGCCTTCGAGGAGGTATTCGCGAGACGAATTGGCGCGGGTCACGCCATCGCCTCTTCGTACGGCAGGATGGCATTCTACTTCATCCTGAAGGCCCTCCAACTGCCTGCCGGCTCCGAGATCATCTGTCCAGCCCTCACCTTCTGGGGCGTGCCGGAACTCGCCCGCGTGGCCGGGCTGACCGTCCGGTTCGCCGACGTCGATCCCACGACCTTCTGCGTGGATCCTGTGGCGCTCGAACGCGCCATCACCGATCGGACGCGGGTCATCGTGCCGACGCACCTGTACGGCCTGCCCTGCGACATGGACGCGATCCTCGACATCGCCGGGCGTCACGACCTGCTGGTCGTCGAGGACTGCGCGCACGCCCTCGGAGCCACCTATCGCGGCCGGTTGGTGGGAACGTTTGGTGACGGAGCTTTCTTCAGCTTCCAAACGCTCAAGCCGCTGAATGCCTACGGCGGCGGCATGGCGGTCGTGCGTGATGCCGATGTGGCGCGCAGGGTGCGGGCGCAGGTCGATGCGCTGCCGTGGCCGGACGAGAAACGGATCTCGAACAAGTTGCTCGTCGGCCGCCTGCAGCGGATGTTCACGCGACCTCGGGTGTTCACGTTCACGGGGTTCCCGATTCTGTGGGCTGCCAGCTGCACGAATGCCCAGCCGGATCTGTACCTCTGGGAGAAGATCCAATCGCTCGATCCACTTCCCGAGGATTACACCGAGCGCATGAGCAACGTGCAGGCGACGCTCGCCCTGGCAAGCCTCGATCACCTCGACCAGTGGACCGCGGAGACACGGTCGCACGCGCGCGTCATGAATGCGGCCCTCGGCGATATCCCGGGCGTGCAGGTGCCGGCCGAGCCGGCCGATCGAACGCACGTCTATTACCAGTACTGCCTCTACGGGCCGGCCCGCGATGGTCTGGTGCGCCACTGCATTCGTCGCGGGGTGGATGTCGAAACCTTGCACGTCGATGTCTGCACGCGACTGGACCTGTTCGAGCGGGAGCGCGTGGCCGCGCCTGGTGCGGACCGCGCCGCTCAGGCAATCCAGGTGCCCGTGTACGCCTCACTGACCGACCGCCAGCTGCGTCGAGTGACAAAGGTCGTCAGACGGGCGATCGCCCGCGGTGCGCCGATCGCCCCCGCGGCCATGCCTTCCAAGACGGAGGCGTCGTGAACCCGGCGCACTGGCCCGGCGGTCTGGCGTACATCGTCGTGTTCATCGCCGCCATTCTCGAGGGCGAGGTGATCTTCGTGACAGCGAGCGTGCTCGTCGGGAAGGGCGAACTCCACCCGCTTGGAGTGCTCGTCGCCGGCGCGCTTGGCGGCTCGGTTGGCGATCAATTCTGGTATTACGCGCTTCGCGGCCGGCTGCACCGCTGGCTCGAACGCTTCCCTCGAATCGCCCGCCATCAACGCGCGGTCGTTGCGCGCGTCCAGAGACACTCGACGATGATGACGCTCGGCTGCCGGTTCCTCCCGGGTCTGCGCGTCGCCATTCCCGCCGCGTGCGCATACGGCGGCGTGCCCCGCCTGAAGTTCACGACGCTGAACCTCATCAGCGCGTTCTGCTGGGCTGGGTCGATCATGTCGGTGGTTGCATGGGGAGGCCCGTCCGCAATGGCCTGGATTGGCCTCAAAGGCTGGTGGGCTGTGGTTGTGCCCGCCGTGACGATGATCCTGTTCTTCCGATGGCTGGGCAGGATGTCAACGGAACTCGAAGACAAGAATACGGGCAGTGCCAGACAGGAAACGGGAAACGGAGAACGATGAGGCCTCCTTCATCCTTCCTCCTTCCTCCTTCATCCTTCCTTCTTGGTTCTTCCTCCCTCCTCCCGCGAGGGGCACCACCGGCTGATGACGCAGGCACCACAGCGCGGCCGGATCGGCCGGCACACGTTCTGACCCCAGGTCACGAGATACAGGTTGATGTCGGCCCACCAGCGGCGATCCGCGACCCGGTAGAGCGCCTGCTCGGTCTGCTCCGGCGTCCGCGTCTTCACCCAGCCGAGACGGTTGGAGATGCGGTGCACGTGCGTGTCCACGCAGATGTTGTCCCGACTGTTGAAGGCGAGAATCAGGACCAGATTGGCCGTCTTGCGGCCGACGCCAGGCAGCGTCAGCAACTCCTCCATCGTCGGTGGCACGCGCCCCGCGAAGCGCTCCAGCAACAGCCGGCAGGTCTCCCGGAGGTGCCGGGCCTTGTTCCGGTAGAAGCTCACCGGGTAGATCAGCTTCTCGATCCGCGAGATCGCCAGCCGCGCCATGCTATCCGGCGCGTCCGCCACCGCGAACAACCGCTCGGACGCAGCGTGCGTCGTGGCATCCTGCGTTCGCGCCGACAGGAGCGTGCTGACGAGCACATGGAAGGCGTGTCGCTGCCGCGCTTCCGCGATCTTCTCGATCGCCGGCAGCTCGTGGTCTTCGATCGCACGAGCGAGGGCCCGCATGACCTGGGGGATCGGAAGGGCGTGTGTAGCCATGATGCCTCGATCCAGTCTGCGGGGGGGCGTTTCCCCGCATTCTGTCACCGCACCGGCGTCAGCGGTTCAGCCCCGCCCAAGACCGCCAGCACGTTGCTCACGGCAAGGTCGGCCATCGCAGTGCGCGTCTCGGTCGTCGCGCTTCCGAGATGCGGTGCCAGCACCACGTTCTCCAGGGCCAGCAGATCCGGATGGACCTGCGGTTCGCGCTCGTAGACGTCGAGCGCGGCGCCCGCAATCAGCCGCTCACCGAGCGCCCACGCGAGTGCCTCCTCGTCGACGACGGGACCGCGTGCGGTGTTGATCAGATAAGCCGACCGCTTCATGCGCGTCAGCGCGTGACGGTCGATCAGGTGCCGTGTCACAGGAGTCAGCGGCACGTGGACCGACACAACATCCGCCGAGGCGAGCAACTCGTCGAGTGTCACGGCCTGCATCGGGGGCTGGGGCATTGGGCTCCGCGTGGCGGGCGGCGTTTGGCCTTCGAGCGAATGATAGACGACGCTCATGCCGAAGGCCGCCGCGCGCGACGCCACGGCGGCGCCGATCCGGCCCATGCCGACGATGCCGAGGCATTTTCCGCGCAGTTCCGTCCCGAGCATGAAGTCGAGCGCCCAGCCCTGCCATGCCCCACGCCGCACCAGGCGATCACCCTCGGCCACACGGCGCGTGACACTCAGGATCAGAGCCCACGCGAACTCGGCGGTCGCCTCGGTGAGCACGTCAGGGGTGTTCGTCACCGCGATCCCGCGTGCCGTGGCGGCCGCCACGTCGATGTTGTCGTAGCCGACTGCGATATTGGCGACGATGCGGAGATCGCGTCCTCTCTCGATGACCTCGCGATCGATCCGGTCGGTCAGCAGGCACAGCAACCCGAGCTTGCCCGGCAGCCGCGCGAGCAGTTCGTCACGCGAGATGGCCTGTTCGCCGGTGTACAGGTCCACCTCGCATGCCGCTTCCAGCCGTGAGAGCACGGATGAAGGGACACGTCGAGTGAGCAGGACAGGAAATGTGGACATGGGTCGATCTCACGTCCGGGCCTTGTAGGCCTCTCGGCACTTCTCGGAGCAGAAGTATCGCACGGCGCCGCCACGCTCGGTCAACGCGACGGCATTGGCCGGCGGCAGGAACGTGCCGCACACCGGATCCCGAACCATCGCCACTCCACGATCGGGCGGCCCGGTCGATCGTCCCCTCGAGTGCGGCGGTGTGGCACCGTCGATGATGCTCGAGACGAGGCGCCAGAAGGCGCGTCCCACGAGCATCAGGAGAATGAAGAGGAGGAGGAATCGGAGCACGAATCCCATCGCGCCTACGCGCCCGGCTTGCTGCCGGCGCCTCCGATGCCCGGATGCGCGGACTTCAACCCCTGCAGCGCACGCTTGGCGGTCTCGGCTTCAGGGCTCGTCGGCGCCAACTCAATCAGCTTCTGCCACGTGGTCGCCGCTCCCTGGATATCCTGCTTTCCGAACGCCTGCACAATCCCCTGGTTGAGCATCGTCTTCGCGTGCTTCGGATCGAGGCCCAGCGAATGATCGAACTGCTGCAGGGCGCGGTCGGGCTGGTTCGCGTAGTAGTAGGCGACGCCGAGGTCGGTGCTGACGTTGGCGTCCTTCGGATTCAGCTTCAGCGCGTCCTCGTACCACTTGATCGCGTCGGCGTACCGTTCGGCATCGAAGTAGAGGTTGCCAAGTTGCACCCGGATGTCCGCGTCGTTCGGGTTCTTCTCCGCGCTGGCGACCATCGTGCGGGCCTGGGCCTCGTCGAGCGGACGTGGGGCCTGCGCCGGGGGCATGGCACCTGGCTGCGGCTGGCCGGCGGGGGCCGCCTGCTGTGTCACGGCAACGGGCGCGGCAACCGGCCGGGGTCCGGCAGCCTGGCTCCCGAGGACCCAGCCGACGATGAGGCCGAAGAACGCGCCGGCAACGGCGAAGACGATGGATTCCGGTTTCATAGGAAGGTACCGATCATAGCAGCGTGCGGCGGAACCAGTCCACCAGCGAGGCCACGAGGTCGGGCTGCCGAACGAGCATCGTCGTGCCGTGTCCGGCTCCGTTCAGCACCCGCAGGTCGCGCGTGCCCGTGCCCTGGGTCACCAGCTTGCGCGCGGAGTTCGTCGAGTAGTTGTCCTCCTGGCTCGTGATGAGCAAGGCCGGACGAGTGCCGTATTTCAGCATGGCCGCCTCGGGCCTGAGCCCACGGTACTCGAGTCCCGGTGAGAGAAGCACCAGCGAGCGCACGGTCAGGTCGTTCTGCGCGAAGAGGGCCGCCACGTTCGCGCCGATCGACGCGCCGGCAATGCCCACGCGCCCGGGAATCGCTTCGCGGCGTGCGGCGAGGAACGCCCGTGCGGCCTTCACGTCCAGCTGAAGGCGGGTCGCGTCCTGCGAGCCGCTTCCGGCCGGCGCCGGATCGGATGCGCCGTGCCCGCGAAAGTCCAATGTCAGTACCACGAAGCCCGCGTCCACCAGGCGGGATGCGACAGCGTTCCAGTCCTCGCGCGATCGTGTCTGCATGTGCAGCAGGATCACCGCTGGCCCGGGCCTGGACGGCAGGTAGAGTGAAGCCGCGATCGTGACGCCGTCATCCGTGCGGAGCGACACGTCCTGCGACGTCGCCGCCAGGAGGCTGGCGGCGGACAGGACGGACAGCACGGCAACCAGGCAGAACCGACGCATCATCCGGTCATCCGAGCAGCGCCACCATCTCGGCGACGGCGCGCTCGAGGCCGACGAGGGCGGCACGCGCAACGATGCTGTGGCCAATGTTGAGCTCGACGATCTCGCGAATGGCGGCAATCGGGTGGATATTGACGTACGTCAGTCCGTGGCCGGCGAGCACCTCGAGGCCCTGGGCCGAGGCGGCCCCCGCCGCCCGCTTCACGACTTCCAGCCGGGCCGGCCGGTCGGCTGGTGTCGCATCGGCGTAGCCGCCAGTGTTGATCTCGATGGCGTGGGCACCAACCTCACGCGACGCGGTCACCTGGGTGACGTCGGGATCGATGAAGATGGAGACGCGGATGCCTCCCGCGCGGAGCGTCGCGACCGCGTCGCACACCGTCGCCCGGTTCGCGACGACATCGAGGCCGCCCTGCGTGGTGAGTTCGTGCGGTTGCTCGGGAACGAGTGTGACCTGATCGGGTTTCAATCGGCCGGCAATGGCCGTCATCTCCGGGGTTGCGGCCATCTCGATGTTCAGCTTGGTCGAGACGACCTGACGCAGCAATTCGACGTCGCGATCCTTGATGTGGCGCCGATCGCCGCGCAGGTGCACCGTGATGCCCTGGGCACCGGCCAACTCCGCGAGGATGGCGGCAGCCACGGGTTCCGGCTCGCGTGCCTTTCGCGCCTCGCGGATCGTCGCAATGTGATCGATGTTGACAGCCAGTCGCATTGGATGACTCCTTGTCGCGGTCTGGACGGCGGGCGCTAGCCGACGAGCGCGGGCTTCTGCTCGTGCTTGAGCGTTTGGTACAGCTCGAACGCGTGCTCCGGCTTCATCAGCTCGTGCACGACCTTCCGCACCGCCTGGATCATCGCGATTGGCGCTTCGGACTGGAAGATGTTCCGGCCCATGTCCACGCCCGTCGCGCCCTCGGTCACCGCACGGAAGGCCATCGTCAGCGCATCGAGCTCGGGCCGTTTCTTCCCGCCAGCCATGACGATTGGCACCGGGCACGAGGCCGTGACCGTCTCGAAACCTCTCTCGACGTAGTAGGTCTTCACAAACTGGGCGCCGAGTTCGGCGCAGATCCGTGTGGCCAGCCGAAAGTACTGCGCGTCGCGGACCATGTCCTTGCCAACCGCCGTCACGCCGAGCGTCGGCAGACCGTATCGGTTACCCATGTCCACCATGCGGGTCATGTTGTTGACCGTCTGCGTCTCGTACTCGCCGCCGATGAACACCTGGATGGCCATCGCCGAGACGTTCATGCGCAGCGCATCCTCGACGTCCACGGCCAGCAACTCGTGCGACAGTTCCTTGCGGATGCTCGGGCCGCCGCTCGCGCGCATCACCACCCCGTGGCCGAACGCCGGGGACACGGTGGTGCGCAGGATGCCGCGCGTCAGCATCAACGCATCGCAGTAGGGAAGCAACGGCAGGATGTTGACGTCGATGCGCTCGAGACCGGACGTCGGCCCGAGGAAGTAGCCGTGATCGATGGCCAGCATCACCGTGCGGCCGGACCGCGGGTTGAAAATGCGCGCCAGACGGTTCTGCATCCCCCAGTCGAGCGACCCGGCTCCCTTGAGGAAGAACGCCTCGTTGCGGGCCGGGATATCGAAGTGGTAGTCCTTGCTCTCTTTCAGGTTGTCGAGGTCTGCCATGAGTACCGCTCTCCTTCGACGGGCAGCTGGCCATCCATGACGCATGACGCCGACGTGAGACGGCCGCGCCAGCGGGTTCCTGCGGACGGCTAGGCGAGGTGTCTTCGCACCTCGGCCGCAATCACCTCGGCCCATCCGTGAATCTGTTCCTGATCCTGTCCTTCGAGCATGATCCGCAGCAGCGGCTCGGTCCCCGAGTAGCGGATGAGCAGTCGGCCGGCGTGTCCCAGCCGCCGTTCGACATCGGCGATGACCGCCGCGATCTGCGGAATCTCGCTCAGGTCCCGCCTGGTCTTCACGCGCACGTTGACCAGAATCTGCGGGTACGCCACCAACTCCGCCGCGAGGTCGGCCAGTTCGCGCCCCGTCGCCGCCATGACCTGCAGCACACTCAGCGCCGTCACGAGCCCATCGCCGGTGAAGAGGAACGACGAGAAGATGATGTGGCCCGACTGCTCGCCACCGAGCGACAGATCCCGGTTGATCAACTCCTCCATCACGTACTTGTCGCCGACCGGGCAGCGCACGAGTTCGATGCCCGACGCGCGGAGCGCCATCTCGAGGCCGATGTTGCTCATGACGGTGGCGACGATCGCCTGATTCCTCAGACGTCCGGTCGCCTGCAGATGGCGCGCGGTCATCAGCATGACGGCGTCGCCGTCCACCACGCGCCCACGGTGATCGGTGAAGATCGCCCGGTCGCCGTCCCCGTCGAACGCGACGCCGAGGCGGCACCGGTGCTCGACGACGGCGTGCGCCAGCGGGTCGGGGTGCGTCGATCCGCAGCCGAGGTTGATGTTGCGGCCGTCAGGTTCGCAACCGATCGTCACCACGTCGAATCCCAGGTCTCGGAGCAACCGTGGGGCGAGCGCGCTCGTGGCACCATTCCCGCAATCCACCGCGATCCGGGTGCCGGCCAGCGCTGCCGCGTCCGGAACCGCCTGTCGCGCGTGCGCCAGATAGGGGCCCGAGAAGTCCTCGTCGGGCAAGGCTCCCGCATCGCCTTCTGGCACCTCCCACGACGTGTCGGCGACGACCTCTTCGATTTCGCGCTCGAGGCGCTCGGTGAACTTCTCGCCTGCACCGGAGAAGACCTTGATGCCGTTGTCCTCGAACGGATTGTGCGATGCCGAGATGACCACACCCGCATCGAAGCTGCTTTCGCGCGTCAGGTAGGCAATGGCGGGCGTGGAGATGACCCCCGCGCTGACGACCGTCCCCCCGGCGGTCCGAGCGCCGTATGCCAGTTCGCGGGCAATCCAGCCGCCCGACTCGCGTGTATCGCGACCGATGAGGAGACGGTGTTCGACTGAGGCCCGTGGCAGCGCGCGGACGAGAGCGGCCCCGAGACGTCGAATCGTACGTGGCTCGAGTGGTGGCGTGCCGGCCCGTCCGCGCACGCCGTCTGTTCCGAATAGCCGTTCTGTCATGTCTGTCAGAGCCAGAACCAGGAGTCGTCCGTCATGGAGCGCGGTGCCGTCGGAGGGACGCGCTACTTGATCCTCACGCGCACGGTGGCAGGTTCGACGCGCAGCACCAGGAAGCCCTGGCGCGGCTCAACCCGAACCGGAAGATTGTACCGACCCGGTCCGAGACCGGCAAGATCGACAAAGGCCAGGAGTGAATCGGCCTGCAGGCTTTCGAGCACGTCCTTCGGTCCCTGCGTCGTCACCGTGAGCGTCGCCGGGAAGACCTGTCCGGACAACCCCAGGCCGACACCTCGCAGGTGCACCGGCACTTGCGCCAGCGTGCGGTCAATCGGCGCCGGGTAGACGTCAATCGTGACCACGGCGTTCGCAGCCGACTTGAGCCGCAGGCCGGCATCGGCAATACCAACCGTCACCGTCTCGCGGACACGCCGTTTGGCCCCGGAGATCGAGATCGGCTCGGTCATGGCCTCTTTGAGCCGGCCGAGCGCGCTCTCCGGCCCGACGACATCCACGCCGATCGGATCGGATGTCGCTGGGCCCGCCA
This sequence comes from Vicinamibacterales bacterium, assembly GCA_036504215.1. Classification (NCBI taxonomy): domain Bacteria; kingdom Pseudomonadati; phylum Acidobacteriota; class Vicinamibacteria; order Vicinamibacterales; species Vicinamibacterales bacterium. Next base: position 18,509 of record DASXVO010000090.1, read on the forward strand.
CGTAGCCGGGCGCCGGTTCGCCCTCGACCACCGGCACCACCGGCACGCGGCGCGTGCCCGATCGTTCGAACAGCAGCGACACGGTGCTCGGCGTGACCTGGGCCACCTCGACACCGAACGGCGCGCGCACATGGCTCGTCGTGAGGTGAAACAGCCGTCGGCCCGCCCGAGCCGATGACAAGTCCACCATCCCCACCACGTCGCCGGTCCCCAATGTGCTCAGCGTACCAGACGCCCCCCTGATGCGGACTTCGACCGTCGCCGGAGGGTTCTCGATCAGCTCGAGCTGCTCCGGCATGTTCTGCAATTCGAGCGGCACGCGGAGACTGCGCTCCACGGTCCGCTCGCCGGCGACGGTGAACCACAGCGCCACCGCGATCGCGATGGCGAGGAACTTCAGCCCGAGATGGCGGAAAGGATGGTAGACCATCAGTCGTACTGGGGACGCGGCTCACTCTCGCGTGTGGCGCGTCGGCGGCTGGTGAGCAACTCCCGCAGTCGTCCGCGCAAGTCATCCGCAGTCAGACCGCTCTCGATCCCTCCCTCGAGCGCGATGGAGATCCGACCCGTCTCCTCCGACACGATGATCGCGACGGCGTCGGTTTCCTCCGTCAGGCCGATTGCGGCTCGATGCCGGGTGCCAAAATCCTTGCTCACGCGAGGGTTGACCGTCAGCGGCAGGAAGCAGGCCGCGGCGGCCACGCGGTCGCCCTGGATGATCACGGCACCATCGTGCAGCGGCGTCCCGGGGCGGAAGATGGTGACGAGCAAATCGTAGGTCACCGTGGCGTCGAGCGGGATGCCGCCCTCGATGTAGTTGCGGAGGCCGATATCGCGCTCTACGGCGATGATGCCACCGATCCGCTGGCTCGCCAGCATGCCGGCGGCTACGGCCATTTCCTCGATGATCTCGTCGGCGCCCTCCGGCCTGGTGAAGTACCTGCCGAATGGCGTCCGTCCGAAGTGCGCGAGCGCGCGGCGGATGTCGGCCTGAAAGAGCACGATGAGTGCGAAGACCACGTAGCCGACCACGTTGCGGATCAGCCAGTTGACGGTCTCGAGGTGGATCCATCGCGACGCGTAGAAGACGATGACCAGGAGTCCGGCACCGACGCCCATCTGCACCGCGCGGGTCCCGCGAACCAGCTTCAGCAATTCGTAGATCACCACCGCCACGATGAGGACATCGAGAAGGTCCCACCATCCGAAGTGGCGCAGCACGGCGAACAGCGGTTCGGTGAAGGTCACATGTGCACAGCAGAGAGCGCAGAGATCATCACGGCCGTGGACGGCTGTGCCGTCTGATCTCGTCGGCGACCCGCGCGATCTGGACCATGGCCTCGACAGCGTGAACGCGGACGATGTGCGCGCCCGCGAGGATCGCGGCGCACACCGTCGCCGCCGTCCCCCAGTCACGCGCGGCCGGCGGCACGTTGCCGAGCACGTCGCGGAGAAACGACTTCCGCGAGGTCCCGACGAGGAGCGGCCGGTCGAGCGACGCCAGTTCCGGCAGGCGCGCGAGCGCTTCGTACGAGTGACTGGCGCGCTTGGCGAATCCGATGCCGGGGTCGAGCACGACGGCTTCGCGCGGCACACCGGCACGCGCTGCCATCGTCATGCTCTCCTGCAGTTCGCGCGCAATGTCTCCCGCCACGTCCTCGTACGCGGCCTCGCGATACATGTCGCGCGAGGTGCCCCTCATGTGCATGAGGACCAACCCGGCGCCAGCGGCCGCCACGACCTGCCCGAGGCCAGAATCATACCTTAGGCCGCTGATATCGTTCACCATCGACGCGCCTTCGTCCAGCGCGGCGCGCGCCACGTCGGCTTTCGTCGTATCGACCGAGATCGGCACCCGGACACGGCCGGCCATCGCCCGCAGGGCGGGAACCAGGCGCGCCCGCTCCTCGTCCGCCGACACCGCCGGCGCACCTGGACGCGTGGACTCGGCACCCAGATCGAGGAGATCCGCGCCAGCGGCCTCGGCAGCCAGCGCCAAATCCAGCGCGCGCGCGGGGTCCGTCGACGGAGCGACCTCTGCGAACGAGTCGGGGGTCACGTTGATGATGGCCATGACGAGCGTACGCTCGCCAAGTTCCAGGCGGCGGCCGCCGGCGAGAGGGACGGTGTAGAGTCGGCGGGGAAACACGCCAGCGAATCTATTCCTGGGGGACCGGCTTCTGCATCGGTGGAATCGGCGCGACCACCTTTGCCCGTTCCCGCTGCCGCGCGCGCGCCTCGTCGTCGGCCGACAGCGTGGAGACCGTCGACGAGGAGCCGGATTCGTCGAGCGCCACTCCAGCGGCCAGGCGACGCACCTGCTCGCCATCGAGCACTTCGTAGGTCAGCAGCGCCTCCGCGATCCGCAATAACGCGTCCCGCTGCTCGCTCAGCATCCCGTGGGCCCGCTCGTACTGGATCATGACGATCCGCTTGACCTCTTGGTCGATCTTGATGGCGGTGTCTTCGCTGTAGTCCTGGTGCTGCGCGATCTCGCGGCCGAGGAAGATCTGCTCTTCCTTCTTGCCGAATGTGAGCGGCCCCATCGATGGGCTCATGCCCCACTCGCACACCATCTTGCGCGCGAGGTCCGTCACGCGCTCGAGATCGTTCCCCGCGCCGGTCGTGACGTTGCCCGTCGTGATCTCCTCGGCAATCCGGCCGCCGAGCAGAATCGAGATCTGGTCGTCGAGGAACGTGCGCGCGAGATTGTGCTTCTCATCCACGGGCAGCTGCTGGGTGAGCCCAAGCGCCATGCCGCGCGGGATGATTGTCACCTTGTGAATCGGATCCGCCCCCGGCAGCAGCACGGCGAGCAGCGCGTGGCCGGCCTCGTGCACCGCCGTCACCCGTTTCTCGTCGTCGCTGATGATCATCGACTTGCGCTCGGTGCCCATCAGCACCTTGTCCTTCGCAAACTCGAAGTCGAGCATCCGAACGACTTTCTGGTTGAAGCGCGCCGCGTAGAGCGCCGCTTCGTTGACCAGGTTCGCCAGGTCGGCCCCCGAGAACCCCGCAGTGCCGCGCGCGAGTACGGTCACATTCACGTCGTCCGATAGCGGGATCTTGCGGGTATGCACGCCGAGGATGCCCTCGCGTCCCTTCACGTCGGGGCGATTCACGACGATGCGCCGGTCGAATCGCCCGGGTCGGAGCAGCGCGGGATCGAGCACGTCGGGCCGGTTGGTCGCCGCAACGAGAATCACGCCCTCGTTCGACTCGAACCCGTCCATCTCGACCAGCAACTGGTTCAGCGTCTGCTCGCGCTCGTCGTGGCCGCCGCCAAGCCCGGCGCCGCGGTGGCGTCCAACCGCGTCGATCTCGTCGATGAAGACGATGCACGGCGCGTTCTTCTTGCCCTGCTCGAACAGGTCGCGAACGCGCGACGCGCCGACGCCGACGAACATCTCGACGAAATCCGACCCGCTGATGGAGAAGAACGGAACGTTGGCCTCGCCGGCGACCGCGCGGGCGAGCAACGTCTTGCCGGTCCCTGGAGACCCCATCAGCAGCACGCCCTTCGGGATGCGTCCGCCGAGTTTCTGGAACTTCTGCGGCTCCTTCAGGAACTCGATGATCTCCTGCAGTTCCTCCTTGGCCTCGTCCACGCCGGCAACGTCCTTGAACGTCACCTTCTTCTGGGAACTCGACGACAGCTTGGCCTTGCTCTTGCCGAACGACAGCGCCTTGTTGCCGCCGCTCTGCATCTGCCGCATCAGGAAGATCCAGAAGCCGATCATCAGGAGGATCGGCGCCCAGGAATACAGGAGCGACGCCCACGGGCTCGTGCTCGGCTCCTTTGCGGTGATGGCCACGCCCTTGTCGAGCAGGCGGTTCGCCAGCCCCTCGTACTGCGCGGGCGCGTAGGTGCGGAAGGTCTCGTTGGCCGTCTTGGCCACCCCGGTCACTTCGTTGCCGGTGATCGTGACCGACGCCACTTGCCCGCCGTCCACGCGCTGCATGAACTCGCTGAAGGCAATGACGCTGTCACGCTGCTGGAAATTCGTCGAAAAATTCCAGATCAGCACGCCAACGACGACGAGCACCATCCAGAAGAGCAGACTCTTCAGCGTGGAGTTCAAACGCGTTCTCCCCTCAGCTTCAAGATTACCACGGCACGCGTGCCCTCGCTCACCCGGAAATCCTCTGAAATCGCATGTCCAGCCACCCAGACAATCCGGTCGCGGCCATCGACGACGAGTGGAATCCGGTCTCGCTCTGGGCGCGGCACCTTGCGGTCGACGAACAGGTCCTGGAGCTTCTTTCGGCCTCCGAGCCCAAGCGGCCTGAAGGCATCGCCCGGCCTGCGGAACCGCACCGCCAGATCGGAGACCCTGCTAGCGTCTACGAGAGCCGTGAACGGGTCGTTCACTTCGGCCTTCGCCGACCCGCCCGCCCAAGGGCGAACATCAGACGAAACGACGAGCGACCCGATCAGAACCTCTCCAGGAGTAGACAACGACGCGCGCAAAGAGTTCACGGCAGAGCTTAATCGTCGGCTCTGGCCAGGTGCCAGCGCCACCCGCCCAACCGAACGCCTCAGCCGCACGCACCGCTCATGCCGTTCGACCTGCTGGCCGGGGAAACTCGCCGCCCGGCCGGCGTGACCGGACGCCAGTGCCAGCAACCGGTCCGCGTGATCGAATCCCAGAGAGCGCCCGCCCGACATCCGGCTGAGCGCGGCCAAGGCCACCCGCCGCGCAATCGCCACCGGAAGCTGGAGGAGGCCCTGCACGTCCAGACACAACTCGTCATCGGTCCGGGGACCCGCCGCCACCTGCCCACTCGTCAAGGCCTCGAGCGCCTCCGTAGCGACCTGGTCGAGATAGTCGGCATCGGCGGCGGCGATCTGGGCCGCCCTGGCGAGGGTCGCGGGAGCATGAGGCGCCACCCGCCTGAGAACCGGCAGCACCTCATGCCGAATGCGGTTGCGGGCGAAGCGAAGGTCGCGGTTCGATTCGTCCTCGCGGAACGGCCGGTCCCTCGCGTGAAGCCAGGCCACGAGTTCCTCGTGTGAACACTCCAGCAGCGGACGCACGAGGCGGCCCCGTCCGAAGCACATACCGCCCTCACCACGCGGCCCGGAGCCACGGAGCAGGTTCAACAGCACCGTCTCGGCCTGGTCGTCGCGCGTGTGCCCGAGCGCGACGTGCGTTGCCTCGGCTCGAGTGGCGGCCTCCGCGAAAAATGCGTGGCGCAACTGCCGGCCGGCATCCTCAATCGACGTCCCGAGGCGGCGCGCCGCGGCTGCCACGTCGTCGCGGCCACACTCGAACGCGACCGACAGCTCGGCCGCAAGATCCTTGCAGAACGCTTCGTCGGCGTCCGATGCCGCTCCGCGCAGGCCGTGGTTGAAGTGCACGAGACCGACCACCTCGAACCCGAAGGCCGGCGCGAGCTCCGACAGCAGATGAACCAACGCGGTGGAATCTGCTCCGCCCGATGCAGCGACGAGGGCGCGCGATCCGGGCGGGAGCAAGTCGTGTAAGTGAATCGAACGGTAGACTCGCTCCGTCAGGACGGACATCGTGAGCGAGCGAACTTGCGGCTCACCTGCTCGCGACGGCAGGCGCCGGCGCGTCGTGCCGCCTCGGGCGCCTCGCCGCGACTCCATGGGGTGGACCACTCAGGCGAGAGAAACTGGTGCCGGTGCAGGGACTTGAACCCCGGACTCCGCGGATATGAGCCGCGTGCTCTAACCAACTGAGCTACACCGGCGTAAGTAGCCAGTTTATCACGGCTTTTCGCTTCCCTCAACCAACGCAGCCGCGAGGAGCGGGATCAGCAACTCGTGGTGCCCAAGCAGGTAGTAGCCACGTCCGACACCGAGCGTGGGTCGCGTGACGACGTTGACCTGGGGGCGGTAGAGGCGGGCGAAATCGAACACCACCGTCGTGAGGCCCGCGAGCGACGCCCCTCGATTCCGTGCGAGCGACACGGCCTTGAGGAAGACCTCGGGCAGCACCACGGCGGACCCGCAGTTGAGATACGCTCCGCCTTCGAGCCGGGCCACGCTCGACGTGAAGTACCTGAAGTCGCGGAGGCTGCCTTCCCCGATGGCGGCACCGGACGCCGCGGGATGCATGTGGATGATGTCGGTGCCGATCGCCACGTGAACGGTCAGTGGAATGCCGAGCCGATGCGCCGCGGCGGCCAGGCTGGCGCGTTCGTGCTGCGGATGGCGATCGCAGAGGAACTTGCCGACCGCCTGTCCCAGGCCGAGGCCGCCGGCCACGCCCGCGTTGATGGCGCCATTGAGGAGGCGGCCCGTCTCGTCGGCCATGCCGAACTCTCCCTCACCAAGCGCCACCTCGACGTCCTCAGATGTCGCACCCGACAGCGCGATCTCGAAGTCGTGGATGAGGCCGGCACCATTGGTGGCCAGCGCCGACACGAAGCCGCGCTCCATGAGGTCGATGAGCACCGGGGACAAGCCGGTCTTGATGACATGCGCACCCAGACCCCAGATGACACCCCTGCCCGACGACCGTGCGGCGAGGAGCGCATCCACCACGGCGCGGAAGTCCGCGGCAGCGAGGATTGATGGCAGCGAGTCGAGGAAACTGGCGACGCCGGAACCCTTCCGATACGGCGACGCAAAATCCTCGACGCGCGTCTTGCTCTTGCGGCTCCTCAGGGGATAGGTCCGGATCGCGGACAGGTCGAATTCCTCGTACGGAAACGCCATGACGGGCCTCCCGGGGGAGTGTACAGCAAGTGGGAACGGATGCGGTCAACGCAGCGCTCGCCGGGTGCGCAGCGCCAACCTTGGTCCCTGTCCGTGCGTCCTGCGCGTGCTCGGTGTGACCCGTGATCCCTCCTGCTCCCGCGTGTCATTCGACGTTCGAGCCCGCGGGGGCCGCAAAGGCCGCTGCCTGCCGATCACACGATGAGCATGGCATCGCCGTAGCTGTAGAAGCGGTAGCCTCGGGCGACGGCTTCGCGGTAGGCGGCGAGCACGGCCTCGCGTCCTGCAAACGCGCAGACGAGCATCAGCAACGAGGAACACGGCAGGTGGAAGTTCGTGAGCAGGCCGCTGACGACGCGGAACGTGAAGCCCGGGTGGATGAACAGGTCGGCCAGTGCCGCCCCCTCACCCACACGCCCGTCGCCGGCCGCAGCGGCGGCCTCGAGCGCCCGCGTCGTCGTCGTGCCCACGCCGATGATGCGGCGCCGCGTCTCGAGCGCCAGGTTGATGGTCGTCGCGGCATCGGGCGAGATGTCGAACCACTCCGGGTCGACCCGGTGGTCCTCGACCCTGTCGACGCGCACGGGCTTGAATGTGCCGTACCCGACGTGCAGCGTGACCTCGGTCCGCTCGACACCCCGCGTTCCGAACTCCTCGAGCAGCCGCGCGGTCAGATGCAACCCGGCCGTCGGCGCCGCAATGGACCCGCGCGAACGCGCGTAGACGGTCTGGTAGCGTTCCCGATCTGCCGCCTCGTCGGGCCGGTGGATGTAGGGGGGCAGGGGTATGTGACCGATGGCATCGACAATCACGTCGACGTTCGCGCCGCTCTCGGCCCACAGCCGCACGGTCCGTCGTCCGTGGAAATGCTGCTCGAGCACCTCGCCGCGCAGCGTCTCGCCGGCGCCGGCGAAGACGACTCGGGCCCCCGGGTGGAGCTTCTGCCCCGGGTGCATGAGCGCTTCCCACCTGTCCCCTTCAATCCGCCTCACCAGCAGACACTCCACGGCGCCGCCACTGGGATCCCGGCGCCCCAGCAAACGCGCCGGAAACACCCTGGTGTTGTTGACAACCAGCAGATCGGCGGGCCGAAGCAGGTCGGGCAGGTTTCGGACCGTCGTGTGCGCGACGATCGACCCGCTCGCGCGGTCCAGCACGAGCAGGCGCGCCGCTTCACGGTCAGCCGACGGCTGCTGGGCTATCTGGTCGGGGGGAAGGTCGAAGTCGAAGAGAGAGACGTCCACGCAATGAGTGTACTGCGACAAGGGCTCGGTGCGCGGGAAGGTACTGGGTGCTATGTGCTATGTGGTGAGTGCACGAATCATGGTCAACCCACGTGAACTCAGGGTCTGGACATCTTCCTGGGGTCAGAGCGTGACAAATGAAGCACGTTCTCGCGCCGCGCTACCACCCCGGGAAGATGTCTAGTGAACGACCGGACGATGGACCCGGCGCAGTTCGCGCCAGTCTTCGGCGAGGATGGACCACATCAGCTGGTCGAAATACTGGCCCCGGCACCAGAGGCCGCGGCGGAGGACGCCCTCAGGCACGGCGCCCAGCTTGCGTACCGCACCATTCGCCCGGCCGTTCTGGACGGCCGCGCGCCCTTCGAGCCGATGCACCTGCACGTCGTCGAACAGGAAGTCGAGGAGAAGACGCGCCCCGGACACGAACAGCCCGGTGCCCCAGAACGGCGAGCCGATCGCTGCGCCCCATTCGGCCGCCCTGAAGTCGGTCTCGAGCGACCGAACTTGGAGGATGCCAATTGCCACATCGCTGCCGGCCGGCACGACGGCATAGCAGAAGCACCGCCCCGCGATGCGCTCCGCGTGGGCCCACTTGATGAACCGTTCGTACCCTGGCACGTCGATCGGTGGCGACGACACGAATCGGCGCACTTCGTCGGTGCTGAGCATCGAGAAGAGCGACGTCGCGTCGGACAGGCGCAGATCGCGAAGCGTGACAACGTCGTTGGACAGGACCGGAAGCCCCGCGCGCCAGCCCGGCGCCGTGGCGACCATCGACTTGGTCGTCTTCGTCGCAACCGTTGCCACCTGAGGTTCGGACTCCGCCTGTTGCGGCATCTGTTCCATCATCGATCTCCGCCCGGCTGGGCGCTGGTGGTTTGCATTCCGTCGGGTTCACCGGCCGCGCTTCTCGTTCCCCAGACGATATTCGTGCCCCAGACGATGTTGTCGAGCGTGCCCCACACGATGTTGGTGGCATCGAGATGCCCCCAGACCGTGTCCGTCGGGCCACCAGCACGCCCCCACGCGACCTGACCGCTACCCGCATCGCCGATGCCCACGAGGCCCGTGCCCCAGACGATGTTGGTCCCCCAGACGATGTTCGTGCCCCACACGATGTTCGTGCCCCACACGATATTCGTGCCCCACACGATATTCGTGCCCCACACGATGTTGGTGCCCCACACGATGTTGTCGAGCGTGCCCCACACGATATTCGTGCCCCAGCACGGGTCGTTGGCGTAGAACACCGTTCCCGGCACCTGCCAGGCGCCCCACAGGATGGTCTGCGACCAGGGCCACGGCTCGCCGGCAATCGTCGTGACCGGATCAGGCTGCGGTGCAATCCAGGCGGCACCAACGGGCATCGTGGGATCGATGTCGCCAGCCAGTTCGATGGCGCCGGCCGCGTTCAGGGTTCCGCCGCCGACAGTGAGGCGGTCGTAGTCGGCACCGTTCTCGCCCTGCAAGCCGAGCGCGCTGAACTGGAGCAGGGCCTTGAGCGCATTGGCCGACAACCTCGGCGCCTGGTGCGTCCACGCGGCCTGGCTGGTCATGTCGCCGGTGCGGTGGCGATTCGCCTCGATCGCGAGCGCCACGACGCCCGTCGCCACGGCCGTTGCCATGCTGGTGCCGGTGAGACGGAGGTACCGTCCGCCGAACGCACCACTCACCCGCAGCGCGGGGTAGTTGTTGTAGAGGGTGGACCCGGAAGCCGCCACGGAGATGAGCCGGTCTCCGGGCGCAACGATGTCCGGCTTGGCGAACGCGTCGTACCACGTCGGTCCGCGCGAACTGAACGGCGCCATGGAGTCGTCCGACCGGGCGCTCGTCCCCTGCGTCAGGAACGCACCAACGGTGATGGCCGACGGCGCGTTGCCGGGCGACGTGATGCCCCCGTAGCCCGGTACTCCGGTCGTCGAGTTGGTACCGATGTTTCCGGCCGCTGCGACGACGACCAACCCCGCCCGGCTGGCCTGCTCGATGGCCTGCACGAGGGGATCGGAGGCAGCCGGCTCGTAGATCGGGTGTCCGATCGACAAGTTGATGACGTCGATGCCGAGACGCGCCCGATGTTCCGTGATGTACTCGATCGCCCTCATGACGTCGCTCGTCCGGCCCTGGCCACTGGCATCGAGAACCTTGAAGACGATGAAGCGAACGTTGGGAGCTACGCCCCGGTACTGCATCGCCGATCCGAGACCGTTGCCTCCGATAAGGCCGGCAACGTGCGTGCCGTGGCCGTAGTCGTCGTAGGGAGCCGTTCGCCGGAAGCCGCCGTCGGTCAGGTCGTAGAACGCCCTGATGCGGCCGTTGAAGTCAGTTGAAGGAGCGATGCCCGAGTCGATGATCGCAACCCCGACGCCCGAGCCGGCAGGCGAGGCGTCGGTCAGCCCGAGCGTCGATCGAAGCACGTTCTCGGGACCGTCGAACCAGTCCGCCAGCGACGACAAGATGCCGGCCGGGTGGATGACGGCATCCGACGACACCGACTCGATGTCCGGATCGGCAGCCAGCGCGGCCAGGTCGTCCCCCTGTACGTCGAGCGTGACCGCGTCGATTCCCGGATGCTCGGCCTGGACGCAATAGCCGCGCGCGGACATCGTGCGGCTCAACGCGACGCCGTGTCCGGATCGGGCCCGTACAATGACACGTTGAGGCCCGGTGGCCCGGCTGAGCGCTTGCTGAAGCGCGAGATCGACATGGGCGGTTCTGTGCTGCGCGAAGGCTCGGGGGACTGGCCCCAGAAGGGCAACGGCCAACAGCGCTGACACGATGGCTGTGGGAGTATGGCAATTCACGCCGACAATCACAGCAATTCCGCCGCCAGCCGAACATCACCTCAACTCAATGACTACAAGATGTTGATTAATTGTGACTTACGTGAAACGACGTATCGCGGCGTCGCCAGCGATCCAACTCGCTGTGTGCAATTTATGCACATGCGCCCGACGTATGAAGTGAAGATTCTTCAATTCGCTCAATCTTTGCCGCATTGGCAGTGTTCCATAGTGGAACATTTGTTGTGTCTGAACAGGACACGGGCCGCCGACACTCCCCCTTCTCACGGATCCTGCGCGCATTCCCACGCAGGCCGCCTGCCTGCCCACAACTGAGCGAAACCACTCTCAGTAGAAGCAGCTCAGATCGGGACTACCAGATGTTGAATGCCATCTGGGGAAGGAAGAAGGGGGCCAAGCAGATGGAAGGTGGACAGTAAACAACTGAAAGTGCAGAACGAGCGACGGAAGACGACCCGTTCTTCCGCCTTCCATCCTGCACTTTCCCGTCGGCAGGTCGCATTCCACCGATCAGTACGCCCAGCGCAGCAGCACGCCGCCCACGGTGAAGCCGGCGCCGACCGATGCGAGCAGAACCAGGTCGCCCCTCTTCAGCCGGCCTTCGTCGAGGCAGTCGTTGAGCGCCAGCGGAATGGTCGCCGCCGTCGTGTTGCCGAACCGCTCGAGGTTGATGATGACTTTCGACGGGTCGATCCCGAGGCGACCAGCAGCCGCCGTGATGATTCGGCGGTTGGCCTGGTGCGAGACGAACAAGGCGATATCGTCGGCCGACAAGCCGTTGCGCTGCATGATCAGGCGGCTGACTTCCTCGGTCTTCCGCACCGCGAACTTGAACACCGCCTGGCCGTCCTGCTTCACGTAGTGCAGTCGCTGCTCCACCGTTTCGTGTGTCGCGGGGCGCAGGCTGCCGCCCGCCGGCATCTGGAGCGACACCCCGCCGCTGCCGTCGATCTCGTGGGCGAAGTCGAGGATCCCGTACGTCGGATCCTTGGCAGCACTCACGACCACTGCCCCGGCACCGTCGCCGAACAGCACGCACGTCGCGCGATCCTTGTAGTCGATGATGCTCGACATCACGTCGGCGCCGACGACGAGCGCGTGGTTGTGGCGTCCGGTGGACACCATCTGGCTCGCGGTCGCCAGCGAGAACGTGAACCCCGAGCAGGCGCCTGCCAGGTCGAACCCCCAGGCGTGATGCGCACCGATCTTGTGCTGGATCAGCGCGGCGGTGCTGGGGAAGAACATGTCCGGGGTCGTCGTGCCGACGATGATGAGGTCGATGTCGTCCGGGGTGAGTCCTGCCTGCGCGATGGCCTTGAGCGCCGCTTCCTTCCCGAGGTCCGAGGTGGCCACGCCGGGGTCGACGATATGGCGGGTATGAATGCCGGTGCGCTGGAGAATCCACTCGTTCGTCGTGTCGACCATCTTCTCGAGATCGGCGTTGGTCAACAAACGCGGCGGCACGTAGGTAGCCAGGCTCGAAATTTCGGTAGGACGGCCGCAGCCGAGACCGGCCGGCCGATGATCGGGAATACGGGTCTCTTCGTTCGACACTAGTCGATCCTCCTTCGACGCCAACTTCGCTCACGGGCGGGACGCCCGTGCCACTCCTCAGCGCTCACGGGCCAGACGCCCGTGCCACCCCTCATCGCTCACGGGCGACACGCCCGCGCCACTCTTCTCACGGTTTCACCAGAGCCGCTGATCGCGATCCGGCGCGTGCAGGCCGAAGTACTCGTAGGCCCGCGCCGTCGCCACGCGTCCGCGCGGCGTGCGATCCAGGAATCCGATCTGGATCAGGAACGGCTCGTAGATGTCCTCGATCGCATCCTTCTCTTCGCTGATGGCGGCAGAAATCGTGTTCAAGCCCACCGGACCGCCGCCGAACTTGTCGATGATCGTCCGCAGCAGGCGCCGGTCGATCTCGTCGAATCCGTTCTCGTCCACCTCGAGCAGTTGCAGGCCCGCCAGGGCGACTTCGAGCGTGATCTCGCCGCTGGCGCGCACTTGCGCGTAGTCGCGGACGCGCCGCAGCAGGCGATTCGCCACCCGAGGCGTGCCGCGCGACCGCCGGGCCAGCTCGCCGGCCGCCGCATCGTCGATCGCGACGCCGAGGATTCGTGCCGATCGCCGGACGATCTCCTCGAGATCGACCGGGGAATAGTAGTCCAGGCGATGGACGATCCCGAAGCGTCCGCGCAGCGGCGACGTCAGCAGCCCGGCGCGCGTCGTCGAACCGATCAGGGTGAACTTCGGCACGGGCACCTTCACCGACCGGGCGCTCGGTCCCTGACCAATCATGATGTCGAGCTGGTAGTCCTCCATCGCAGGATAGAGGATCTCCTCGATGGTCGGCGGCATGCGGTGAATCTCGTCGATGAAGAGGACCTCGCGTTCCTTGAGGTTCGTCAGCATCGCGGCGAGATCGCCGGGCTTCTCCAGCACCGGTCCGGACGTCGACCGGACCGGCACTCCCATCTCGTTACCGATGACGTAGGCGAGCGTCGTCTTCCCGAGACCGGGCGGGCCGTAGAGGAGGACGTGATCGAGCGCTTCGCCACGCTGACGCGCCGCGGTGATCGACACCACGAGGTTGTCGCGGACGCGCTCCTGCCCGATGTACTCGTCGAGCGTGCGCGGCCGGAGCCCGGCCTCGAATTGCACGTCCTCATCGACGCGCGACGGCGTGATCAACCGGGAATCGGACATGGGAGAAAGACTATCTCGCCAGCTCGTGGAGTGCCTGCTTCAGCATCCGCTCGAACGAGCGGTCGCCGGGCCGCTTGAGCGCGGCGTCCACGGCATTCTCGGCAAGAGGGCGATGATACCCCAGATTGAGCAGGGCCGAGACGAGATCCGACCGTAGTGAGGCCTCGCTTCCAGGGATGCCGGCGGCCGTCAGTTCCGCGGTCAGTTGCGGTGGCAGCCGGTCCTTCAATTCGAGGCCGATCCGCTCGGCGGTCTTCTTGCCCACGCCAGGAATCCGCGTGAGCCGTCCGACGTCGCCCGCCTGGACGGCGCGCACGAGGTCTGCGGGATCGATTCCCGACAGCACCGAAATCGCCAGACGCGGTCCGATCCCGCTGATGGCAATCAACCGCTCGAACAACTGCTGCTCGAGCGGCGTCCCGAACCCGAAGAGCTGCAGTGCATCCTCGCGCACGTGCGTGTGGATCCGCAGCGAGACAACGCCGCCGGGCTCCGGCAGGCTGTAGAACGTCGAGAGCGGGACCTGCACCTCGTATCCGACGCCCTGCACGTCGACGATCAGGCGCGTTGCCTGCTTCTCCACGAGGCGGCCGGTGAGCAGGGCGATCATGGACTCTGGGCTCTACTAGGCTCTGGGCTCTACTGGGCTCTGGGCTCTGGGCTCCGGGCGGGGGGTCTCGGAACGATGTCCCGCCCGGCCGCCTATGCGCCTCTCCGCCTGAAGCTTCTCACTTCTCACTTCTCGCTTCTGACTCCCGGCTTCTCGCCTTCGGGCCGGTAATCGCGCCACGAGCGCGGCTTGCCGCGGGTGCTCGCGGCCATGCTCGTCAGCACGCCGCGCGTGGCCTCGGTGCCCTGGCTGTGCAGGTGGCAGATGGCCACCGCGAGCGCGTCGGCGGCGTCGTCGGGCGTCGGCACTTCGGTCAATCCGAGCAGCAGCCGCACCATCTCGCCCACCTGGTGTTTCTCCGCGCGACCATAGCCCACGACGGCCCGTTTGACCTCGGCCGGAGTGTATTCCACGACCGGGTACCCGCCCTCGACAGCGGCAAGCACGGCCACGCCGCGGGCGTGACCGAGCTTGAGCGCGCTCCGCACGTTGACCGCATAGAACACGCTCTCGATCGCGACGCACTCCGGCCGACAATCGGCCAGGAGTGCGTTCAACTGCTGATGAATCTTCAGGAGTTGCTCGGGGAAGCCGTTTCGAGGAGACGTCACGATCGCCCCGCAGGCTACCAGCCGGTGCCGGCTGCCATCGGTCTCGACGCACCCATAGCCGGTGCGCTCGGAGCCGGGGTCGATCCCGAAGACCTTCACGAGAGCGAGGCCTCTATCTCCTTCTCGTCCACGTCGAAGTTCGACCAGACGTGCTGGATGTCCTCGTGATCCTCGATCACGTCCATCAACTTCAGCATCGACTGGGCTTCCTTCCCCGTGAGCTTGACGTATTCGAAAGGCACCATCGCCACGGCGGCGCTCACCGGCTCCACCTCGAGCTTGCGGACCGCCTCACGAACGGCCTCGAATGCCTCGGGAGCCGTGAGGATTTCCCAGCTGTCGTCGTCGTCCAGCATGTCGTCGGCGCCCGCCTCGAGCACCGCGGCCATCAGGGCCTCCTCGGCCACCTTGCTCTTCTCGACGATCAGCTGACCCTTCTTGCTGAATTTCCGCAGCGCGGTGTTGCGGTCGGCCATCTTGCCGTTGTACTTGTCGAGCATGTGCCGGAGTTCGCCGACCGTCCGGTTCTTGTTGTCGGTCAGCCCCTCGAGGATGATGGCTGTGCCGCCGGGCCCGTAGGCCTCGTAGATGACTTCTTCGTAGTTGACGCCCGGTTCCTCGCCTGTGCCGCGGCGGATGGCCCGCTTGATGTTCTCGGCGGGCATGTTGACCGCCTTCGCATCGGCAATCACCGTGCGCAGCCGGGGGTTGCTGTCGGGGTCTCCCCCGCCCGCCCGGGCAGCCACGGAAATCTCCTTGATGATCCGGGTGAAGACGCGGCCGCGCTTGGCGTCAGCGGCGCCCTTCTTGTGCTTGATTGTGTGCCACTTGGAATGGCCAGACATGCTGGAACTCCAGAAAAAACGGGAGGAAAACGGAGGGGGGATTGTACCACAGGCCCATCGGAGAGGGTAGTAGCCGTCTGCCAGGCTTCCCCCATGCTACCGGCTCCAGGCAATCTCGAGCGTGCCACGCAGTTGGCGCCGAATCGGATCGTACGTCCGGCCGAAGTCGGCACGTTCGACGTCGCGCTGGATGCTGCGGCCGTTGTTCCGTCCCGTGATGTTGAACACCTTCAGCCCCAGCCGCGCCGGGATGCCAAACGGCATTGTCAACGCCTTCTCGACCGCCACGTCGAGCGAGACGAACCGCGGGAACCGCGCGTCGTTGCGCCGACCCACCACGTCCCAGTTCTCGTCGATGCGGGTGAACGGGAACCCCGATCGCACTTCGATGAACGGGGACACCGTCATGCGCCAGGGCATCGAGAGGATACCCCAGGCCAGGAACCGGTGCGGGATGTCGGAGCGTGTCGCCCCCCGCTGGTTCTCGATCACCTGGGCAGTCGCGGCGTTCCCTGCCACGGTGTTGAGGTCGTTCAGGTCAGCCGTCGTCTCGGACCGGACGTAGGACATGTAGAACTGGTGCATCCCGTGCGCCGACCGGAAGCCGGCCGTCAGTTCCAGGCTGCGAACGTGGGATTCGCCGTCCGCAGAGAGCCGGAGTTCCCCTTCGGTCGCCGAGGTGACCACCGGTCTGACGACGAGATCGCGGCGCCCAAAACGTTCCTGGTAGACCGCACGGAGCATCCAGGCCGAGGTCAGGGCGTGATCGACTTGCGCGGTCCAGATGAACGCTCGCGGCATCGCCAACGGACCCCTGACGCGGTTGGTGTAGAGACGCCAGGACCCGACGGACCGACTGAATGTATCGAACAGCCGCTCCTGACGGGACTGCTGCTGGTCGAAGATCGACGAGGAGAGGATCGGTTTGTCGCTGAAGACGCCGGCGCTGCCACTGAGCTTCGTCTTGTTGGCGCGCACATCGTAGGCCCAGCCCATCCGCGGCCAGACAGCAACCCCTGGCACGGCCGAACTCGTGTCGAGACGGACGCCGGCATCGAGACGGAAGCCCGGCCGCACACTCCACGCGTCCTGGATGAACAGGCCGACCTCGCGGGCTGATGCGTCGAGCTTGCCTGCTCCCGTGAATTCGACCCGGCGCGCCAGCAAACCGTCACTCCGGAGATAGTCCACGGGCCGTGCCGTCGCGACGCCGTCCACCGTGGCATACGACACCAGACCGCCGCCCTTGAGAAGATGCTCGCCGTGCGCGCCCTTGACGGGCTGCGACCATGTCGCGCTGGCCTCGACCCGGTAGGCCTGGCGGTCGATGCTGAGGTAGTAGCTGCCGAACGTCCGATCGTGGCCGACCTGGTAGGGCCACGATCCGTAGGGCACCATCTCCAGCGCATGGCGCCTGACGTGCACGCGCGCCTCGAGCGTGGAGCCGTTCCCGAGCGCCATGCGATCGAGCACACCGACGCTGATGCCCCCGGTGTGAAGGTCCGGCACGGTCGCCGGCGGTGTGAAGGCGCTCATGCCGAAGTGCTGGACGCGGTCCGGGAAGGCCGCCACCCGTGCGATGATCTGATGCGGCCCCGAGGGCTTGATCTCCAAACGCGTGAACGACGTCCAACTCTGGGTACGGCTGTCGCGCCTGCCCTCGACCGTCTCGAACTGGAATCGCTCCCAGCGGTACTCGAACGACTGCGCAATCCAGACCTTCCCCTTCGCAATGGGCCCGCTCAGACCGACAACCGGATTCCACGACTCGAAACCGGATACGCCGCGGTCCTCCGAGAAGCGAGGCCGCGGGAACAGACCGAACACGTTGAAGCGGAAGGAATCACCCGCGGCTTTCGTGATGACGGTGGTGATGCCGCCGCTGCCAGGTCCGGCTTCGGCGGGCGGGGATGGCGTGTAGACCTTCACCGAGTCGATCGACGTGATGGGCACGGTGAGGCTCGGCTGTCCGGACACCGGATCGGTCTCGCGCATCCGGTCGACGAGCACCGTTCCTTGCGACGCCCGCGCGCCCGACATGCTGATGAGACCATCGGGGCCGCGGACGACGGAGGGGAGGAGCGGCAGCGCCGAGTCGTAGCGCATCCCCTGCACCGGCGCCATCTTGATGATCTCGTTGTCCACCGTGGCCGGCGCACTCGGCTCGGCGACGGTCATCACCCGCGGCACCTGCGCCACCACTTGCGTCTCGGTGGTGAACGCGCTCAGTTCGAGCACGACGTCAACCACCAGCGGTTCTGCCGAGACGAGCAGGTTCGCTCTGACCGCCGGACCAAACCCCTCGAGTTGCGCCGTCAACGCGTACCGGCCGAATGGAACCTGGAAGTCGTAGTGCCCGACCTCGTCGGTGTGCGTCTCGAGCGGCGTGCCCGCGTCGTGCGACAGCATCACGGTGACACCCGGCAGCGGCAGACCAGAGGCATCGAGCACCCGCCCGTGGACGCGACCACGCGCGGTCTGCGCCGACGCCGAGGCGGTCACGCCAAGGAAGAGGGCGAGGAGAAGCACCGTGGAGGGACGCCACATGACGAGAACGATTATGCGGCGATCGGACATTCGATGCCAGACCGATCGTGTGACGCGCGTTGCGCCCGGGCGCTGGCCTTCCACTGAACAGCTGCCGCGGAATCCCCACTCGACCGAGACCGCGAACCCGGCGGCTTCGGCGAGGCCCGCCGTCCCCGCGTGCGCGCGGCTATCTTGCGGCCGGCCAGGCAACCGGCTGAAACCGATGACCGTCCCACGAGAGCACCGCCTGGGCTTCGGTGAGTTCGCCCTCGCCGAGCGCGTGGTCGACCCTGTGGAGCCCTTCCCAGTGGCGGTGCAGCGCGATGTACTGGTCGCTGAACGACACCTCCACCGGCTGGAGGTCCGGCGAGAAGTCATAGAAAACGGTCGCTGCGCCAACCGGGTTCTCGGCGACGCCGAGCCCCTGCTCGGCGACGACCCGAAGACCCGCGCGGTCCAGCCTGACTTCCTGCACCGAGGCGTTGCCAACGACCGATCGCTTGAACTCGAGTTGTGGGAACACCAGAAAGACCGCGGGGCCGCACCGTCGCCGTTGCCCGCGGCCATCAGCCGGCGCGCTTCGGCGGTTGCACGCCAGGAATCGATCTCGCTCGGGATCGCCGAGACCACGTCACCGTCCGACATGCGGCGGACGGGAAGCCCCTGTTCCTTGCGGACACGCCAACTGCGGCCGCGCCACGGCCCCTCACCGCCGCGCCGCGAGGAGGAGCCACACGTCGGCCCGCAGGTCCCACGCACGGCCGCGATAGTCGCCAAGGACGGCGGTCACGACGAAACCGGCCTGCTCCACACGGGCCACCATCTGCGGCAGCGGCAGGGTGCGGAAGGTCAGCGAAAAGGTGCGGCGGCGGCGTTGCGACCCGCGGCGTTCGTTGTATTCCTGGTCGAAGGTCGTCAGCCTGCGGCGCCGATCCTGTCTGACCGACTCGATGAGCGTCACGTGCGAGCCATCTCGCCGTAACTTTCCGCGGAAGCGCACGCGCCGCTTGTACTCATCCCACGCCGGAACGTCGGGCACGAGGTCGATGCCGAAGGTGCCATGGCGGGGCAATACCCTGGCCACTTCGAGGAGCGTCTCCTTCAAGTCGCGCTCCTTGGTCAGCGACTGGAGGATGCCGTACGGCGCCATGACCACCGTGAAGGCGCCGTTCGGGAACGGCAGCGCACGGATGTCGCCAAGCACCAGGCCTGGCCGATGCGCCTTCAGCAGACGACGGGAGCGCAGGCGGTTATAGGCCAGCATGGCGGGTGACCGATCCACACCCACGATTGGCACGCCGGTGCGCGCGACCGGGATCGTGACGCGCCCGGTTCCGCATCCCAACTCCAGCACCGGCCCGCCTTCGCGCCGCGCCAATTCCTGCCAGAACTTCACATCCTGCCGGCCCATCGTTCGCGCGTTCTCCCAGTCGTAGAACGGCGCGTACTCGTCCCAGCCCTTCCAGCCTTCCATTGGAGACCCCGTGTGGTTGCGCGACCCGCCCGCGCCGGCCGTCCGGCACCGGAATGATACTATCTGCCGATGCTTCCCCCCGACGATCCGCTCGAATCGTGGCGGCCGGAGTTCCCGATCCTCGACCGCACACTTTACATGATCAGCAACTCGCTCGGCGCGATGCCACGGGGAGCAGCCCGCTCTCTGGCCGAGTATGCCGACATGTGGGCGACACTCGGCGTGCGCGCGTGGGAAGAGCGCTGGTGGGAAATGGCCGCCGAGGTGGGCGACCGTGTTGGCACCATCATCGGAGCACCCTCAGCGTCGGTGAGCATGCACGACAACGTGACGACTGCGCAGATGGTCGTGCTGTCGTGCCTGAGGCCGGAGGGGCGCCGCCGCAAGATCGTCTGTTCTGCGGCCGACTTCCCCTCGATGATCCACCTCTATCGGGCTCAGCGGGATCTCGGCTTCGAGTTGCAGGTCGTGCCCGCGGGCGACGACCTGAACGTGACCGAGGACCGGCTGGTCGAGGCCATCGACGATGAGACGCTGCTCGTCGCCTTCTCGCACGTCCTCTTCCGCACGTCGTTCATCGTCGACCCGAGACCCGTGGTGGAACGCGCCCGGCGGGTTGGCGCACTGACGATGCTCGACGTGTATCAGTCGGCCGGTATCGTTCCGCTGAGCGTGACGGACCTCCAGGTGGACTTCGCGAGCGGCGGCTGCCTCAAATGGCTCTGCGGCGGTCCAGGCAACGGCTTCCTCTACACGCGTCCGGATCTATTGCCCACGCTCAGGCCCCGGTATACCGGCTGGCTCGCGCTGGAGCAGCCGTTCGCGTTCGAAATCGGCGAGGGCGAACTGCGCTCCGACGCGATGCGGATGATGAACGGCACGCCACCGATTCCCGCGTACTACGCCGCCCTTCCCGGCCTCGAGATCGTGCGGCAGGCGGGCGTCGATCGGATCCGCGAGAAATCCAGGCGGATGACCGCCCGTCTGCTCGCGCGCGTGGACGAGCGCGGATGGCGGACGCCCACGCCGCGGGATCCCGAGCGGGTGGCTGGCACGGTGGCGATCGATCTCCTGGACGCCCTGCCGCTCTCGCGGGCGCTCAAGGCTCGCGACGTCCTGGTGGATTACCGCCCACGCGTCGGCATCCGCGTCTCGCCGCATTTCTACAACACCGTCGAGGAAGTCGACCGGCTCGTCGACACGCTGGCGGGCATCGTCGAGTCGGCGGACCAGGGCCCGGCGACGGCTTCCCGGGTCACATGAGGCGGGGTTGAGGACAATCCGGGCTGGGGCGCCAGGCAACCACGCGGAGCTCGAATTGGACGGTGGCGGTCGGAGTCGCGCCGGCCCTTGGCACCCCACCCGCAAAAGACTAGGATCGGAGCGTCTGTGAGGTCCAAGGAGCCGTCTTCATGAGCACACTCTGGGTTCATCGCTACGCGCAGCGGACGCAGCGGATGACGAGTTCGGTCATCCGGGAGCTGCTCAAGCTCACGGCGTTGCCCGACATCATCTCGTTTGCCGGCGGTCTGCCCGGCCCCGATCTGTTTCCGGTCGAGGAGATGAAGGAGGCCACCGAGACCGTCCTCGAAACCAAGGGTCGGATCGCCCTCCAGTACAGCACCACGGAGGGGTTCCCGCCGCTCCGCGAGATGATCGTCCGCCACATGGCCCGCTACGGCATCGTGGTGGACATCGACAACGTCCTCATCACCAGCGGATCGCAGCAGGCGCTCGATCTCATCGGCAAGATCCTGATCAATCCCGGCGACAAGGTCCTCACGGAGAATCCGACGTACCTGGGGGCGCTCCAGGCGTTCACCATGTACGGCGCCGACTTCGTGACGGTGCCCGCCGACGATGACGGGATGGTGACAGACAGGTTGGAGGATTCGCTGCGCAGCGGCCCGAAGTTCATCTACGCGCTGCCGAACTTCCAGAACCCGTCGGGCGTCACCATGCCGTACGATCGCCGGAAGGCGCTCATCCGTGCGTCGGACCACTACGGCATTCCGATCATCGAGGACGACCCCTACGGCCAGCTCCGCTACGAGGGCGAGCACATCAAGCCGCTCGTGGTCATCGACGCGGAGTGCCTCGAGTGTCAGCACAACGGGAAATACACAGGGAACGTGATCTACCTGAGCACGTTCAGCAAGACGCTCGCGCCGGGTCTCCGAATGGCCTGGATTGTCGCGCCGAAGGAGGTCATCAACCGGCTGGTCCAGGCCAAGCAGGGCACCGACCTCCAGTGCAGCACGTTCGATCAGATGGTGACCTACGAGGTGGGGCGCGGTGGCTTCATCGACCGCCACGTGCACAAGATCCGCGAGGTGTATGGTCACCGCCGGAACGTGATGCTCGCGGCGCTGGAGAAGGCATTCCCGGATCCGTCGCTCGGCGTGAGGTGGACGCACCCGCAGGGCGGTCTGTTCCTCTGGGCGACGTTGCCGGAGTGGCTTGACACGGCGGAACTGCTGACCGCGGCGGTCAAGGAGAAGGTCGCGTTCGTACCCGGCTCGCCGTTCTTCCCCGGCGGCGGCGGCCACAACACCATGCGCCTGAACTTCAGCAACGCGAACGATCCGCAGATCGAGGAAGGGATCGCGCGCCTGGGCCGCGTCATCCTGCGGCATCTCGAGGCCCACGCCGAGAAGGAGCGCGGGACGGCGACGGCGTAGGGACAGGAGCCAGGAGCGAGATGAAGAGTCGAGTGGCCGTGCTGCGCGTCGAACCGTCAACTGTGCTCGACGCGACCGAGCGGCTCTGTGAATTGGCGGGGATGCGGCAGGCGCTGTCACGTGCAGCGCCGACGATCCTCAAGGACAACATCTCCTGGCACTTCCCGTTCCCCGGCGCCAACACCACGCCGTGGCAACTCGAAGGGACGATCAAGGCGCTCCGTGCTGGCGGCTACGACAACCTCTCGTGCGTCCAGAACAAGACCGTTGTCACCGACGCCTTCAAGGGGGAAGACCTCAACCACTACGTCCCGATCCTGAAGCAGTACGGCATCCCGATTCTCTACAACTTCCGCGAAGGGGACATGAAGTGGATCCGCTACGATCCGAAGGCTCGGATGCACGTCCTCCACAAGGTCTTCCCCGAGGGCATTCACATCCCCGACTACTTCCCGGGTAAGAACATCGTCCACCTGCCGACCGTCAAGTGCCACATCTACACGACCACGACAGGCGCGATGAAGAACGCGTTCGGCGGCCTGCTACACACGCATCGGCACTATACGCATTCGTGGATCCATCGGACGCTCGTCGACCTGCTCGCCATCCAGAAGGAGATCCACCCGGGCGTGTTCGCCGTGATGGACGGGACGACCGCGGGTAACGGTCCCGGACCGCGCACGATGTATCCGGTCATCAAGAACGTGATGCTGGCGTCGGTCGACCAGGTGGCCATCGACGCGGTCGCGGCGAAGATGATGGGCTTCGACCCGATGAGCATCGAGTACATCCGCGTCGCTCACGACGACGGGTTGGGCGTCGGCGACCCGCGCGACATCGAACTCGTGGGCGATGACGTGTCGCAGGAGTCGTGGGGCTTCCACGTCGGAGACAACCTCGCCAGCATCGGAGGCGACCTCTTCTGGTTCTCGCCGCTCAAGGTGTTCCAGAAGCTGCTCTTTCACACGCCCATCGTGCACCTGTTCGTGTTCGCGTCCGAGACCTACCACGACTACTACCGCTGGCCGATGAAGGACCGCCGCACGTTCGAGCGGTGGAAGCGGGACACGAGCTGGGGACAGTTGTTCCAGCAGTACGAGCAGGACGAGAATTAGGGATCAGGGATCGGGCACGTCCTCCATTCCGGTCTCCTCCGGCCGGAAGCCCCGAGGGTGGCGCTCAACAATCATTGCGTCTGACGGCGCGCGCACGCAAAGGCTGGCTCCCGAGGCAGGACCGGGATCCACGGCCCCCCGCGAAAGTGCTAGAGTGCCGTAGAGTCACCATGCCATCGACTGAGAGTGCCTTCTATCCCCGCGTGTTTGCTTCGGTCACCGCCGTGGTGCTCGGCGTCGCCATGCTGTGGATGCTGCAGCCGCTCGTCGGACCGCTGTTGTGGGCCGGGCTGCTGGCGTTCCTGCTCAATCCGGCTGCCGAGAGGATGTCCGCCGCCTTCAAGGGGCGGAGGAGTCTCGCCGCGCTGCTGCTCACGCTCGCGGTCGTGGTCACGGTCGTCGTCCCGTTGATCTTCGTCGTCACGATGTTCGTGATGCAGACCTCGGAGCTGGTCGGCCGCCTGCAGTCGAGCGCTGCGCAGTACCAGATCCAGAGCCCCAGCGACGTGCTGGCGCTCCCCGCGGTCGATGCCGTCGTCAAACGGATTGGGAACCTCGTGCCGATCAGCGCGCAGCAGGTGCGCGACGCGGCAATCAAGGGCGGGCAGGATCTGTTGCAGGCCCTGATCTCGCTCGGCGGTTCGTTGTTCGCGAGCATCTTCGGCGCGGTCGTCGCCGTCATCCTCGCGTTGTTCCTGTTCTTCTTCTTCGTTCGCGATGGCCACCTCATGATCGAGCGCGCGATGGTGCTCGTTCCACTCGATGAACGACGGAAGGCGGATCTGCTCGCGCACTTGTCAAGCGTGCTGCGGGCGATCGTGCTCGGCTCGCTCGTGACCGCGATGGTTCAGGGCTCTCTCGTCGGCATCGGCTTTGCCATCGTCGGCCTGCCCTCGCCCATCGTCTTCGCCGTGCTGGCCATGGGCGCCTCGCTCATCCCGTTCATCGGCACGACCCTCGTCTGGGTCCCGGCCGCGTTGTGGCTGGTGTTGACCGGCCACTGGGGCATGGGCGTGTTCCTGGTCGTCTGGGGCGTCGCCGTCGTCTCGAGCGCCGACAACGTGGTGCGCCCGCTGTTCATCTCGACTCGGGCGAAGATCAGCACGCTGCCGGTGTTCATCGGCCTCATCGGCGGCATCAGCGCCTTCGGCGCCATTGGGGCGTTCCTCGGGCCCGTGCTCATCGCGCTGGTGCTGGCGCTGCTGGACTTCGCCGCCGAAGCGCGCCGCGAAGTTCCTCCGCCAGAGGCACAGACGCCGTAGCACGGCTTGCACCCGGAGACCCCCGACTCTCGACCCCGGACTTTCGACTCTGGACCCTTGATTCTGGACTGTTTGGCTGACCGCACATGCCTTTTCTCGACCTGTTGCCCGGTTCCGTGATGCTCGGCCCGATGACCAAGGGCTGCAACCTTCCCTACCGCCGGCTGTGCGTCGAGTTGGGCGCACGGATCACCGTCAGCGAGATGACCGTGGCGCGGCGCCTGAAACAGAAGCGGCGTTCGGAATTTGCGTTGATCCGGCGGGCGCCCGACGAACCCTGCTTCGGCGTGCAACTCGCCGGGTCGAATGCCGAAGAGATGGGATGGGCGGCGGCGCTCGCGGAGAGCCGTGGTGCCGAGTTCGTCGATCTCAACGTTGGCTGCCCGATCGACTACTTCACGAGCAAGGGGCTCGGCGCAGCGCTCGCGCGCCAACCGCGCCGTGTGCAGCGAATCATCGAGGAGATGAAGAAGGCCGTTGCCAACGTGCCAGTGACCGTGAAGATCCGGCTGGGATGGAACGACGAGCAGCGTAATTACCTCGACGTGGCGAGAGCAGCCGTGGACGGCGGCGCCGCTGCTATCGTCGTCCATGGGCGAACGCGCGACGCGCGGTATCGGTTCGCGGCCGATTGGGACGCCATTGGCGAGGTCGTGCGCGCCGTCTCCGTGCCGGTCATCGGCAATGGCGACATGCTGTTTCCGCACGACGTGCAGGCTGCGATGGAGCGATCGGGCTGCGCGGCGGTCATGGCAGCGCGCGGCGCGCTCATCAAACCGTGGCTGTTCCGCGAGATGACGCAAGGCTATCAGGACCTGACAGGAGACGATCGCGTGGCGGTCTACCGGCGCTACGTGGCCCTCGCGATCGAACACTGGGGCGATCACGAGCGCGGTCGCGCCCAGATCGCGGACTTCCTCAGGTGGCACCTGGGTTTCTGGTGCCGTTATGCCCCGCGTCGCGCGGACGGGTCCTGGCCGGGCATGCAAGAACGGGAAGACACGGCCTTCGCGCGTACGCCGCTCGAGTCCGTCCTGGCAAGGCAGGACGACGCCGCACTGGA
This sequence comes from Vicinamibacterales bacterium, assembly GCA_036504215.1. Taxonomy (NCBI): domain Bacteria; kingdom Pseudomonadati; phylum Acidobacteriota; class Vicinamibacteria; order Vicinamibacterales; species Vicinamibacterales bacterium. The sequence goes on from DASXVO010000090.1 coordinate 44,144, forward strand.
TTGGCTCACCGAACGGCTGATGGCCGGGGAAACGATCGATCCCGAGGCCGCCCCGCCTCCGTCCGAGGACAACGATCGAAGACGCGAGATCGCCGTCAGCGGGTAGGAGCGCGACAGTGGCGTCTCTGGCCCTGGTCGGCTGGCACTCACTGCTCGATCGCCGCGACCCTGATGTAGTCCAGGCGGGGGAAGTGCTTCCGCAGGTAGTCGTTGCCACCCTGGAACAGAGGGGCCTGCTTTCCCGCGCGGATCCCACCGCCCGACGATTCCCCGTAGTCCGCGTTCAGCGCGTCGCACACGTCGAGCCCCTCGATCACCCGGCCGAAGGGTACGAACGGTTCCTTGTCGTGCGTGGGCGAGTTGTCCCTCAGGTTGATGAACACCTGCGTGGTCCGGCCATTCGGCACCGCGAACGCGAAGGCCACGGTGCCTCGAACGTTGGACTGTCCCGCCGGATCGTCCGGGATCGCCGTTGTCCGCCAGGCCGCCGACACCGCGGGCTCGCCGTGGATCCCGAATTGCGCCCACTTGTCCTCGATGACGCGGAAGAAGGCGGAGTCGTTGTAGTAGCCGTGCGCGACGAGGTTGTAGAACCGGTCCGCGCCGTGAGGCGCCCACGCGCGGCGCACGTCGATGACGATCGTGCCCTTGGTTGTCGTGAACCGGACGCGATACCGATCGGGCGCCTGCCGGTTCATCTCCGGCGCGTCGGGTTTGAGGAGCCATCGATCGAAGGAGGGAATTGCCGCCTGGCCCGCCACGAGCGTCGTGGCCATCGTGCACGTCCACCACAGCAACAGGCCGTAAATCATGGTGGCAGATGATCGCATGGATGCCCTCCAGGGGGCTGGAGTTCGTGACGGGAGATGTTGGATTCGCTCAGCGCGCAATCGTCACGGGCACGGTGACCTTCACCGCCCGGCCAGGCAGGCACATCTTGCCGTCACACGCCTGGTAGTTGACCTCGATCGTGAGCGTCGCCGCGCCCGCGCCGGCCTCCGGCAGCACCTTCACGGGCAGCCGGAAGGTCACCGGTAGGTCGTAGTAGCCCGCCACCTGGTTGAAGGTCTCATCGAACTCCCGCTGGGGCTCCGGTGCCCGAAGTTTGCCGGCCTGCGTGAACGGCTGGCCACCAGCGAGCGCGAGGCGAAGCGGACGCGGTCCGTCCTTCACCTCCTCGGTCGAGTACACGTGCCAGCCCTCACGGATGGCGGCGCTGATCGCGACGGTGAACGAGCTTCCCGGCGGGTAGGACCGAGCGACCGGCTCGAGCTTCGCCGACCAGTCGACGGCCATCGGCGCGACACTCTGGGCGCCCGCTGTCGAGCCGACGGCCAGGACGCCGATGATCGCGAGAAGTAGAGTGGAGGTGCGCATCACCATGGTTTCATGGTAGCAGCTTGTCAGAACCACTGTCGTCGCTTGAACCAGACGATCATCGTCACGGCCGTGACAGCGCAGATGGTCCAGAAGAAGGGGTAGCCCCAGATCCACTCAATCTCAGGGAAGTGCTTGAAGTTCATCCCATAGACGCCGGCCAGGAACGTCAATGGGATGAAGATCGTGCCGATGATCGTCAGCACCTTCATGACCTCGTTCAGTCGCTGGCTCATCGCGGTCATGTAGGTTTCGGTCAGCCCCGTGGCCACCTCCCGGTAGGTTTCCACGATGTCGATGATCTGCACCGTGTGGTCGTAGATGTCCCGCATGTAGGTGCGCGTGGCGTCGCTCAGGCAATCGTGCGGCTCCCGCTGCAGCCCGGCGATGACCTCGCGCATTGGCCAGACGGCGCGCCGGAGCAGGAGCAGTTCCCGCTTCAATTGGTGGATCTCCTGGATGATCGCCGGCGTCGGCTGCTCCAGAACGGCCGCTTCGACATCCTCGAGCCGATCGCCGTACACCTCGAGCAACGGAAAGCAGCTGTCCACGATCGCATCGAGCAGCGAGTGCAGCAGGAAACCCGCATCGTTGTTCCGCAGCCGTGAACCGGCCACCTGCAAACGCTGCCGGAGCGCGTCCCACACGTCGCCTGGGCTTTCCTGGAACGTCAGCACGGTGTGGTGACCGAGGAAGATGCTGATCTGTTCCGAGCGCAGGTGCCCGTTCGGCATGTCGAGCATGCGGACGATGATGAACAGGCGGGCCTGGTAGCGTCCCTCGTCGCGGTACTGCTCGACCTTCGGTCGGTGTGTGACGTGCAGGACGTCCTCGACTGCCAGCGGATGGAGGTTGTACTTCTCCGCGAGCGACCGGATGACCTTCATGTCGGTGAGGCCGTCGACGTTGATCCACCGGACCGCCGCCCACTCGGGCCGGTGCGCGGCCAGGAACTTGTCGAGGTCCTTGACCTCGGCGGCCGACGCCTGGGCAGGGCCGTAGTCGATGCAGGAAATCGCCACCGATTCAGCCGTGCTCGGCATTCGGGCCAGGTCGTCGAGATCGATCCCCGCCACGGCGCCGGGCTTGGACCGCTTGAGCAGTCGCGGCACGCTCGCGCGCGACCGTTTGCGGCCATGGTGGTCCGATCGGCGGCGACCGCCTGTCGATTCGACGGGTGCGTGGTCTGGTTGCGCGGTGGCAACCGCCTGGCTGTCGGGCTGTTTGGCGGAAGTGGACATGTGGCGACCTTTGGCTCGGTAGTATACGGCGAACCGAGGCGGAAGGCCGCCGGTCTCGTTCATCGGGCCACAATGCCGACCATGCCACCTCGTGCCGCCCGTACTGCTTCCGTCCTGCTCCGCACGGCCGAGGACAAGCACGGAGCCGAACTCGGGTTACCCGATCGGCGAGGAGATGATGCTGGCCGACATCCGCGTGATGAAGCGGTTCAACATCAACGCGGTACGGACGTCTCACTATCCTGACGAGCCCCGCTGGTACGAACTGTGTGACGAGTACGGACCGTACGTGGTGGACGAAGCGAACATCGAGTCGCACGGCATCAGTGTCGATGCCGCCTACGTCCCGATGGACGCGCAGCGGCCGAACCTGCTCGAAAACCACGCGCGGATCAAGCCGGATCGACCGCTGATCCGGTACAAATACGCCCATGCGATGGGCAACAGCGTGGGCAACCTGCAGGATTACTGGGATGTGATCGAGCGGAACCCGCAACTCAAAGGCGGGTTCATCTGGGATTGGGCGGACCAGGGCATTTGGCGGACGGCAGAGGACGGACGGCGCTTCTTCACGTGCGGGACCCTGGATCGACCGCAGGGCCCGCGCGGACTCCGGTCGAGATCGTCAAGGCGGCAGCCGGCGTGCAGTGGACGAAATAGTGGTCCGGCAGGCGAGGAGGCCAGTGACGGGACCGGCTCCTCGAGAGCAGTTCCCTCAGTCTCTTGGATAGTCCTCGCGGCTCGGCGAAACCCTGAACGGATGGGTGGTGACGCGCTCCGGCCTCTCGGCTTGCGCGTTGAGCGCAGGGTCGAGGTAGTCGGGTCGGAGTTCCAGCGCCCGCGCAAAGAGTTGCCGGGCGCGGTCCGGCTGTCCCTGCCGAAACCTGGCCACTCCGAGGTTGTTGGCGCCTTCCGCGGTCGGCCGGCGCCGCTCGGCCGCCGCGAGACGGTCGGCGGCCTCCGCGAGATCGCCCCGCAGCAGAGCAACGGTGCCGGCGTGGAAGTCCAGGCGCCAGCCTTCTGGGAACGGGTACGGGCCTTCTGGTTCCACGACCGCGTCGGCCGGCACCGCCCCCGCGTCGAGCTCCCGCAACCAATCGGTCGCCGCGGCGAACTCGTCGCGAAACAATGAGATCGACAGGTGACCCCATATCGTCGTGCGTCGGTCGTACCCGGCCCGCGCATACAGCCGATCGATGACGCCGGCATCGTGCTTGGCCAGGCTGTACCTCAGCATCCGCCGCTGATTGTCGAGCCACCGGGAGAGGCTGTGCGGGTAGGTGTACAGGCGATAGCCGATGTCGGGCGCGAGGGAATACTCGCCGCCGGCTGCGATCCCGCGGAGGAGCAGATCGAAGTCCTCACCGCCGTGCATGGCCACGTCGTAACCAATCGAGCGCGCCCAGGCTGTCCTGAACGCCACGGGCCCCACGATTGGCAGGTAGTTGCGCTCGAACAGCCGCGCGGCCACGCGCCGGCCCATCATGAATGGTGGCACCGGCGCAGCCCGCACGAACGCGCCAGTCGCGCCGTCGCGCACCTCGGCGCCGTCGACGGCAAGGTCGGTCCCCTCGGCGCGCATCGCACCAACCAACTGGTCCGCACGACCCGGCAGGCACTCGTCGTCGGCATCCAGCCACACGGCGAACTCGGTGTCCACGGCTTCGAGCGCGATCTGGCGCGCATGTCCCAGCGTTCGGTGCTGGTCGACGTTCCTCACGCGGAGACTGCCGCCCGCGGCACCCACCGCCTTCTCAATTGTCCGGTCCTCCGACCCATCGTCGACGAGCAGCAGCGCGCAGCCCTCCTGCGCGCGCGCGGACCGGACCGCTCGCTCGATGGTGGCTTCCGCGTTTCTCGCGACGATGGCGACGGTGGTGTCGAACATCGGGTCTCCGGGAGATCGAACTCCGTCAGACGCCGTATATCCGTTCGATTCGGTGCGGCGGCAGGACCTCCAGCAACTCCGCGTAGATCTCCGCCTCATACGCCTTCGAAGAGACGATCACGCGGTCGACTGTTGAGAAATCGAACGTGCATTTCTGAACGATCGGGATACCTCGCATCTGCTCGCCCTGGGTCGGTCGCTGATCGACGATCGCGATCACGTTCAATCGCTTCAGGTCGTCGCCCACAATCTCGAGCAACTGCTCCGTGTGAAGGCCGCCCGCGTAGATGGCCACCGGACTGGACGGGCCGAACGCTTCGCACCACTGCGCCCACTTTCGCCTGAACAGCATCACTCGATCCCGATGGTGGACATTCTCGTCGTCGATGACGTCGAACATCTGGCGTGCCGTCGCGCGGTAGTGAGCGACCCGCTCCGCGAACGCGTCTCGCGCGGCGTCGTCGATGATGCGAATCGTCTCTCCCCGTCCGCTCCTGAAGACGTGGTCGATGCGTCCATCGAGCAGCGCGTCCCGATACGCGCGGATGTCAGACGTGTACCGCCGCGCCTCGAGCATGATGTAGCGACGCCTCGAGATCGTGAGATTATCGAGATTCTCCCGCACCCCCGTCGCCATCACCGGCAGATATGAGGCCAGGTACCCGCGGGTGTGGAAGTTGAACAGGCACTTCATGTGCGGGCCGAACCTGGCGAAGTCGTCGTCACCAAGTGGGTCCGAGAGCGAGCCAGGGGTCGGCGCTCGCCCCGGGAACGGCGGGTAGCACTCCAGGTACGGGGACCGCCGCACGCAGTACGTGACTTCCGACGCGTGCATGAACGTGGCGAGCCAGTACGCGAAGTAGTCGAACTTGCCCGGCGGCGGGCTCTCGGTCCAACTCGGATGGAGCGGAGCGATCAGGGCTCCATCCGGTCGCATTCTCATCACGTTTCCGTGCACCATCGACACGTCTGGATCCCGCTCCAGCACCTCCACGCACTGCTCGAACCAAGTCGGCGACAGGTAGCAGTCCGAGACCGGAAGGCACATCACGTAGGTGCCCGTCGCGCGTCGCATCGCCTTGTAGAATCCGTCGCCGGGCCCCTCGTCCGGCTCCGAGATCCACTTGAGGCGTGGTTCGCGCTCGTAGGTCCGTAGGATGTCCAGCGTCCCGTCGGTCGAGGCACCGTCCACGAGGGCGATCTCGAAGTCCTCGAACGTCTGCGCAAGGATCGAGTCGAGCGTGTCGGCGAGGTACCGGGCCTCGTTCCGGCACGTGGTGTAGACGGAGAGGGTTGGATGCGGCGCGCGGTCGTTCACGACGACCACCCTGACAGATCGATGAGCTTCGCCTGGCAACCCTGCTGCTTGAGCCGCGCCGCGATTTCCTTGTGGTAGACGGGGCTCCCGATGATTACGAACGGAGCCGACGACAACCGGGGTATGACATCGGCATCGCAGAGCAGCGGCAGCCCCATGAACTCGGTCCGAGCCTTCTTCTGGTCGAGAATCGAACGCATCTCGAGGACCGCCACCGGTGGCTGAAGTCTGGCGTCGGTGATGAACCGGCAGAGCCGCCGCGAGTACTCGCCGGTGCCGTAGATGTAGTACTCGGTCTGGTTACGCCGGGTGTAGGCCGTGAGTGCCCTCATCTGGCGCCTCAAGTCCAGATTCGTCGCAACCGACGCCAGGTACTGGCGAGACAGCCACGACAGCACCCGGTCCACGCGCGCCGCGAGCCTTGGCGCGCGGTAGTCGAGGTAGTACACCAAGCCGGCTATCCTCGTCCCGCGTGCGGCATCCCTCCCGCCACCTGCGTAGACACCATACCTGAGCTTGCGTGAGTTGTTCCGAATCGCCGTGGCTATCCGGCTAACTCGGTACGGGAACTCGCGCCGGCGGTCCAGCACGGGGTCTCGCACGACGATCATCTGCCGCCGTCTGTCCTCGACGATGGTCGACTCCGGGAGACCGCGGCGTCCCGCCCAGATATTGGCCAGCAAGAGCATCGCGCGGCGCTTGGCTTCGGTCTGGACCCGGTGGGACCAGAGGACGAGCGACTCGCGGATGTGCCCGTGCACGCGCCGGCGCCGTGCATCGCCCTCGAGCCCGAGGCTCGCACCCTCGCCGGAGAACCGCAGGAACGGTTCAGGGATGTCGCGATTCTCCTCGTTGACGTCGAAGGGATCGCTCGTGTTCAGATAGAACGCGACGCATTGCTGGAAGGAATCCGGGCCGAGGCACGGATTCCAATCACCGACGATGGCGAGCCAGCGCGTCGTGTAGAACGCGAGACTGTCTGGCGCACAGCCGCATTCCCAGACGTCCGTGTAGTTGCGATACCGGAACCGCGACGCGCGAATCCGGAAAATGTGGTCGTCGTAGTAGCCGACGTACTTCCGCAGGACGTCGTCCCACCCCTGCGTGAGGAACCTGAACTCGTCGCTGCTGTTGAACACGAAGTACGCGGTTGGCGCCGTCATCGGCAGCAGCAGGTTCAGCGGCTTCCACAGGTCGAAGAAACTCCTGACGATGTCGGTCTTCAGGTAGCGAATGCGCAGGGCCCGACACGCGGCTTCCTCGACCACGGCCCGCTCCATCGCCTTATCGCCCTCATCGATGTGGACCAGGACCTCGACGGCCGATGGGCAGGATGCCGTCTCTTCGACGCTGGACAGGAAATCGCGGAAATGATCCGGTCGGTTCGAATTGAGCTGGATCGAGACGAATACCTCGCCGAGCGGATCACCCTGTGTAGTCATGGACAGGTCCCGGGTCGATCAGACGAGGTGCTGGATGTCGGCGAAGTGCGCCTGGGCATCCGCCAGCGCGGCGGCCGGGAAGTGCTTCGGGTAGACGACGGGCATTCCGCGGAGCACGATCGGCCGCCACGCGGTGCCGTCCTTCTGCATCGCCCAGAATCCAGCCCAGACGGAGACCCGACCGAATACTTCCGCCACGGCAGCGGTCACACCGGGATGATAGCTGTGGCCCGTCTCCGGATCGGTGGCGAGGTCGCGCTCGCGGTTCGCATGGACGTGCGCCGCATCGCACTCGTCGAGTTGCCGGTTGAGGTCGTCGCCGCAGATGATGCCGCCGTCGCGGACCAGCCGGAGGGTGGCCGTCAGGTCGGCGCGGACCGACGAATATGCGTGGTTCGCATCGACGAACGCAATGTCGTACTGCGCATCGCGCAACTGCGGCAGCACGTGCTCGCTCAGCCCCCGTACGTGCTGCGCCGCGATTCCCGGCGGCAACGTGGTCATGTTGTGCACGAAGATCTCGTAGGCCACGTCCGACGCGAGCATCGCGTCCATGGCCACGGCGTAGTCGGCCTTCGCGTCCGGTGTCTCGGTGAAGAACGGCGTCCAGGCATCCACGCACGTCAACGAGCCGCGCCCCGCGCAGTACGTGGAGATTCCCTGCGCCCACGAGAGCGCGGACGCGCCGCACCACGAGCCGACCTCGAGCACGCTCAGCGCGTCACGGCCGCACCGCTCCTTCAGGTACCACGTCGTCCCAATCATGAACAGGTGCCGGACCGGGGCGCCGAGGATCGCCCGGTCGATGTGGAGGATGGGGCGGCCGGGATGGAGCGCGGAGAGAAGGCTGCGACAGGACATCAGGCTTCCTCGTGGGGCGGGGACCGGCCTTACGGGCTCAGGCCGGGACGGCCGCCTTTCGCTGCTCGAGGATCTTCCGCCGGAGCGTGATCCGGGTCATCCCCTCGATGTGTTCTCGCACGTCTGCGCCGAATCGCCGCTCGATCATCGCCAGGTACCTCGGGTTCGCGAAGTACGCGGTGAACGCGTAGTCACGGAACTCCAGCACCTGGGCGGCGGTCAGGTGCTCGGTCGGCAGCGGCAGGAATTCGTAGCCCTGCTGGGCGTAGCCAACCCAGGTGTCCGGCAGCCTGGTCCCCTTCTCGAGGGCCTCCGCGTACAGGTCCGATCCCGGCGGCGCCATGGTACAGAAGAAACTGGGAAACGCACAGTTCAATTCGAGTGCGAACGAGAGTGTGTCCTGCATGCTCTCGTAGTCCTCGCCCGGCAGGCCGAACATGAAGTTGGCGCAGAGGTCGATGCCCGCGTCATGGATCTTCCCCACGACCGACCGAATCACGTCCTTGTCGTAGCGGCCCTTCTTCACCGCGGCCAGGGACTTCAGGCTGCTCGACTCGATCCCGAGCTTGAACCAGTTGAACCCGGCCTTCTTGAGCAGCGCCAGGTGCTCGGCGCTCATGCGCTCGACCGCGTCCACCCTCGCGAACGCGCAGAAATTGAGCCTGTACTCGCGCGTCAGGAGCGCTTCGACGATCGGCAGGTAGTGCTTCTCGTTGAAGACGAAGAGTTCGTCGATCAGGTTGATGTTCCGGACGCCGTGCTCGCGCGCCAGCGTATCGAGCTGCCGCATCACCCAGTCGGTGGACCAGTACCTGATCTTCCGCTCTCCATACGTCGAGTGGATGGCGCAGAAAGAGCATCGATATGGGCAGCCCAAGCTGGTGTAGAGCGATGCGTAGTGTTCGCGCGACTGGAGATCCTGGAGGCACATCCAGTTGAACGCCCGATACCGGGCCTTTGTCCAGGGAATCAGGTCCCACGCGACGTCGGAGAGTTCCCCTGTCAGATCGCGCACGTTCTTCGCCCGCGACATCGGGGCAAGCGGCTTCCCGTCGCGCCGCTGCCACAGCCCGGGAATGTCGTCGAGCGGCTCGCCGCGGACCAGCGCCAGCAAGGTGTGGAACCCTTCGCCCTGAACGACGAAATCGCACACTGACTCCTCGATGGTGCGCGCCGGCAGCGCCGAGGGATGCCAGCCGCTGAGCACCACGGTCCGATGTGGCTCGAGCGCCTTGATGGCCCTGCACTGTTGCTCGACGGCGACCATGATCGGGCTGCAGGTGTTCGCCTGCTGGCTGTACACGACGATGCCGACGAGGCGGGGGTCCCGCTGCGCGATGATTCGGGCGGTCTCGTCGAAGCTCAGATTGAGGCCATGCGCGTCCAGGATGTCGACGGCGATGCCCTGTTTCCGGAGATAGCCGGCGGTCAGCGCCGCCCAAAACGGCGGTTCGCACGCCGAGTAATCCCTGCTCAGATCCTGGTAGATCGTCGTCTTCGAACCCACATTGACGAGAAGGATGTCGAGCCGATTGTCCATCTCACCGATCTCCTGCACCGGGCGCACGCGCCCACACGCTTCGCACCTCGTCTGCGATGGACGTCGCGTCGCAGCGAATCCGGCGCAGCAACTCCTCGCGCCCCGGGCTTCCATGCACGTACGCGTCCGGCGCGCCAAGGCGCCTGAGCAGTGGACGGCGACCGGTCGTCGTGGCGTACCAGTGGCAGACACCGGCCCACAACCCGCCCACTGGCCCGTGCTCCTCGGCGACCACGACGGCGTCCACCTGATCGGCCAGGCGATCGAGTGCGGCCACATCCAGCGGTTTCACCGTGTGCATCTGGTAGAGCATCGGGCGGATCTCCTCGCTCGACAGCTCATCCAGGGCCTCGACCGCCACGCGGGCCATGTCGCCGGTGGTGAGAACCAGGACCCGCTGGCCACGACGAACGAGACGCGCCCGGCCGAGCGTGGGCGTCTCCTCGGCAGCCATCCTCGGTTCGCCGTACTTTCCAATACGGATATAGGCCGGCCCGGCCAGTGTCGCCAACTGTGGCAACAAGGCCTCGGTTTCGACCGGATCGGCCGGCGCCACGACGGTCATGCCCGGCAGGAGCGACATCAGGCCCAGGTCGTCGGGCGCGTGGTGTGTAACCCCGCTCGACGCGTAGAGATAGCCGCCACCTGCGCCCACGATTACGACCGGGAGCGAGTGATAGCCTATACCGACACGAACCTGCTCGAAGGCTCGGGCCGTCGCAAATGACGCGATCGAGTAGACGAACGGACGCCAGCCCTCGAGCGCGAGGCCGGTCGCGGCAGACATCATCTGCGCCTCCGCCACGCCGACGTTCACGTATCGTGGCCCGAAACGCCGCTGGAACTCGTCGAACGTCTGGAAGCCGAGGTCGCCGGTGAGGAAGATGATCCGATCGTTCTCCTCCGCCAGCCGTGTCAGGGTCTCGGCAAACGCCTTTCGCATCGTCAGCTCTTGTGCAACGGGGTCGCATCGAGGTGCCGGAGCGCCGCCTCAACCTCGTTGGCCGAAGGCACACGGTAGTGCCACAGCACCTGGTCCTCCATGAACGGCACGCCTGCTCCCTTCCGAGTCTTCGCGACAATTGCCGACGGGCGCCCAGGCTCGAACGGGAACTCGGCCAGCGCGCGCCCGACCTCGGACACGTCGTGGCCGTCGATGGTCTGCGCCCCCCAGCCGAATGCCCTGAACTTTGCCGCCAGGTCGGTGTGGCCCATGATGTCATCGCTGCGGCCCACGGCCTGCAGTCCGTTGTAGTCGACGATAGCGAGCAGGTTCTCCAGCCCCTGGGCGGCGGCGAACGTGGCGGACTCCCACACGCTGCCCTCGTTACACTCCCCGTCGCTCATCAGGACGACGGCCCTGGTCTGCCGGCCGTCGATCCGGTGGCCGTAGAGCATGCCGGTCGCAATCCCGAGGCCGTGCCCGAGGCTTCCGGACGAGCACTCGAGCAAGGGCAGGGCGTGCTTGCAGGGATGCACCGCGAGCGGCGAGTCGGGGTGCGCGTACTCGGCCAGCCAGGACGTCGGGATGAACCCGCGGTCGGCCATCACCGCGTAGAGCGCCGTGCACGCGTGCCCCTTACTGAGGATGAACCGGTCGCGGTCCGGGGCGGCCGGATCGTCGGTTGAAACCCTGAGGAATCCGCCATACAGCGCCACCAGCACGTCCACGCAGCTCAGCGCGGAGCCCAGATGGCCGTGACGGCCATCGAACGCCATCTGAACACACGTGGCCCGTATCTGCCGAGCGCGGCGCTGAAGATCGGCGATCTCGGGAGAATGCTCGACCGGTTGCCGCTCACTCATCGTGCCGGGACCTCGCCGGGAGCTGGAACTGGTGGAAGTGGTCATTCTACGGGTGCAGTGCGCCGGCGTGCAAGACGACGGCCGATCCGGCGGCGGCGGATCTTGACAGGCTGCAATCCGCCTTCCATCATATCGGCACCGACGGGCCTCCGTGGGAACAATCGAGACGGGGTGCGCGGATGACCAGGACTCCTGCCAATCCTGACGTGCTGGCGTTCTACCAATCTCAACCGTTCAACATGGCAGGATCGCCTCGCGCCATGGCGGCTGAGATCCGTAGTCGCGATCCGATTCTCGAATATCCGCAACTGGTGCCGCTGCTGGGCCCCGGCACCGCCGTCCTCGATGTGGGATGCGGAACCGGCTGGTTCGGCAACGCGTTGGCGTACCACTACGATTGCCCGATTGTGGGCATCGACTTCAATCCTGTTGCGGTTGAGTTCGCCCGCCGGACGGCTGCGGCACTCGGAGTGGAGAGCACGTTCCATCCCGCCGATCTCTTCCTCTGGGAGCCCGAGGCGAAGTTCGACGTGGTCGTGTCCCTCGGGGTGCTGCACCACACCAACGATTGCGAAGCGGCGCTGGATCGCCTGCTGCGCGTGTTCGTCCGACCACGCGGCCATGCGCTGGTCGGGCTGTATCATCGTTACGGGCGGCGTCCGTTCCTGGAGCACTTCGATCGGCTGAGGAGCGCAGGGGCTTCGGAAGCACAGTTGTACGAGGAGTTCCGCACGTTGTTCGGTTCGCAACCGGTCGACGCGGACCACTGCCGCTCCTGGTTCCGCGACCAGGTGCTGCACCCGCACGAAACGCAGCACACGCTCCGGGAACTGCTTCCGGTAATCCAGCGGAGCGGTGCCGCAGTGGTGTCGACGTCGCTGAACGGCTTCCAGCCGGTCACCGACTGGACGTCGGTACTCGACGCGGAGCCTGCACAGGAGACGGTTGGGCTGGCTAGACTGGCCGCCCGGAGGTACTTCCCCGGCTTCTTCGTCGTCCTGCTGAAGCAGATGTGACGCCAGGCAGAGAGTCATGAGCATGAACGACGCGGCCGACGCCGCCTATGCGCTTGAACCGTGCGACCGCCGTTGGGCCGCCTCCGTGTCCGCATTGTGCGCGGGGGCACCGGCCTACCAGTACGCCCTCGACCTCGGCGGTTCAGCTCTGATTCGGACGGTGGAGGCTGATCGCGTGCTGGCCAGGCGCCTGCTGACGCTGACCCTCCCGCTGGCCCCGCCGGATGTCCCGGTGCCGGATGTCGTCTTCGAACGGCTGCTGGTGCACGTGGTGGAGGACGCGCAGGATCTGGGCTGCCGGGAGCTGGCGATTTTCGGCTCCGGCGTGGACGGCCGGTTCTTTGCCGACCTCGTCCGACTGGCGGGGGCCAGGGTCGCCTGCTTCGTGGACAACGACGCGCTGCGCCTCCGTCGCGTCGACGGTATCGACATCATTACCCCGGCGGCGGCGTGCGCGAGCCCGGGTCCGCCCATCGTGATCGCCTCTCGCCGCCACGAGTGCGCCATGGCGAGTCAACTCGCCACGTTGCTCGACGGGTGCGACCGGCTTGTTCTGAGGCCGGTTAATTCGTGGCGAGCCCGGCTGGCCGGCGACCCCGCGCTCTGTGCGGCCGACGCGGCGTGCCGCGATCTCGTGCGCGAGTTCATCGAGGCCGGGGCTGCGTGGGCGACAGCGTTCGTGCTCTGCAACTACCGGCGCTTCGTGCACCAGTGGACCGAACCGATGGCCTCCGGTTCGCGCGTGGCCTCCCCATCGCCCTTCGTCTACCAGATGCAATGAGACAGCCATCGGCAATCCACGCCGGGTGACGATGGAGACGGACGACACCATGTACATCCTCGGTCTGGCGTTCGGCTTTCACGACGCGTCGGCGGCGCTGCTCAGCGACGGCGAGGTGGTGGCGGCCGCGCTCGAAGAACGATTCACGCGGCGGAAGCACGACCCCGATCTTCCGCGTCGAGCAATCGACTACGTCCTCTCTGAGGGCAGGATCACCTCCGCGGATCTCGATACCGTGGTACTCCACGAATCGGCGCCGAAGAAGTTCGATCGGGTCGTTCATTCCGCGGCGAGCAACCTGCCTGCGGGCGCGGCCTACCTCGAGAAGACCGTCCGCTCGTGGATGGCCCATGGGAAGTTCGACGTTCGGCGTCGGGTTGCCGATGCGGTCGGTGTGCCGCTGGACCGAATCCATTCGGTGGAGCATCACGCGGCGCACGCCGCGTCGGCCTATTTCGCGTCGGCTTTCGACAGCGCGACCGTGGTGACGATGGACGGCGTCGGCGAGTACGAGGCGGCGACCGTCTGGACCGGACGCGGCAGCCGGCTCGAAAAGCTCTACAGCATGAACATCCCGCACTCGCTGGGGTTGTTCTACAGCGCATTCACCGCGTTTCTCGGCTTCGAAGTGAACGAGGGCGAGTACAAGGTGATGGGGATGGCGGGGTTTGGCGATCCTCGCTCCGTTGACCGCATCGTGCCTCTGCTGCGCCTCGAGGACGATGGCATGCTGTCGCTCGACACTGGCTATTTCGAGTTCCTGACGCCGGAGGATCGGCCTTACACGTCACGCCTGACAGACCTGCTCGGCCCGGCGCGGACTCCCGACAGCCCGTTTTCGGTCGGCGATCGACAACGGCCGGCGTCGAGCGACCTCGAGACGACGAGCCGACACTACGCCGATCTAGCCGCCAGCGTGCAGTCGGTCGTGGAGCAGGCGATCTTCCATGTGGTCGAGTCCGCTGTGCGTCGAACTGGACTGCCAGACGTCTGTCTCGCCGGCGGGGTGGCGCTCAACTCGCTGGCCAACGGCAAGTTGCAGCGACGGATGTCCGGGCGCCTCTACGTCCAGCCGGCGGCCGGCGATGCGGGAACGTCGCTCGGCGCGGCGCTCTTCTACGCGCACGCCGAGCGCGCGCTGCCGCGCCGGGGCGCGCTCACGACGGCCTTTCTCGGTCCGGACTACGGACAAGACGATGTCGATGCCGCCCTCCGTCGGGGATCGGTGCGACGGTCGCACCGGTTCGAGGAAGAGGACGAGTTGCTGCGAACGGTGGCACGTCGGCTCGCGGAAGGCGCGGTGGTTGGCGTGTGCCGCGGCCGCTTCGAATGGGGCCCGCGGGCGCTCGGCGCGCGCAGCATTCTCGCGAATCCGACAATCCCCGAGATGCAGCGTCTCGTCAACGAGAAGATCAAGTTCAGGGAGCCGTTCCGACCGTTCGCGCCGGCGGTCCTCGATGATCGGGCGCGCGAGTTCTTCGACCTCCTCCCACCATTCGGCCTCGAGAGCCCCGACTACTTCATGATCTCGGTGGCCAACGTGCACGCTGCGAAGCGCCGGGTCATCCCGGCGGTGACGCATGTGGACGGGACCGCGCGGGTGCAACTGGTGAGCCGCGCGACCAACCCGTGGTTCCACCGCCTCATCGCGTGCTTCGACGAACTGACCGGCGTGCCCGTGGTCCTGAACACGTCGTTCAACCTTCGTGGTGAACCGATCGTCGCGTCGCCATGGGACGCGCTGTGGACCTTCGGGTGGAGCGGGATGGATGTCCTGGTGCTCGGCAACGTCTTGATCGAGAAGAGCGAGCTGTCATGAAGGTTCTGTACGTGCTGCCTCCGAACCCGGCTGCAGACGACGACCTGGCGCGCCGCCTCGAATGGGTTCGGCGAACCCATCCGGGCGCAGACATCGTCCTGTCGTCGGAGCAGCCGGCGGCCGGACGATATACCGAAACCCTCCGCCAACCGGTCGCCATCTACCACTGTGCGTCGGACTTGTCGGAGATGGACGCGGTCGTTCTTGTGCGGGGATTCGGGGAGCCCGAGAGCGCCATGTGGCCGTCCGGTGCCTTGCCCGGCCGGCTCTACGTGCAGGAGCGCGATGGCCGGCTGACGCTGAGAAACCAGCCGTTCAATCGTGCCGACCTGCCGGCGCTCGACCTCCACGCGTTCAGCCGGCTGGCGCCTCGTGACCAGGCGGGCTACTACTTCTTTCCGTATGGATACGGTGTCCAGTGGCCGGGGATGGGCCCAGTGGACTCGTTCGGGTTCCGCGGAAACACCGACTGGCTCACGCTCGAGTCGCGGGCGGCGTGTCACAAGGTCGTGGCGGTCTTCGGCGGGTCCTCGACGTGGAGCCAGGCGTGCTTTCCCGAGGAGTCGTTTCCTGCGCGACTCGAAGCGCGGCTGAACGACTGGAGCACGGCGGGTGGGTTGGGACTGACGTTCACCGTCATCAACCTCGGCCTGTTCGGCAATGTCGTCCTGAATGAGATCATCAACTACGTTCTGTTTGCGTCCCGCGTGAAGCCCGACTACGTGATCGCGCACGACGGATTCAACGATCTGCTGTACGGTCTCGTCAGCGACCCCTGGCTGCTTGGCGAACATTCGATCGCCTACCAGGCGGAGTTCGAGTGGTGGAGCCAACTGCTGCACGGTGGGCCCAACGAGGCGCTCACCCATCGGACCGAGCCGTTCACGGTGCTGAACCTGCCCCACGTTGTGGTCCGCGCCTACGTCGAACGGAAGACCCAATTCCGGCGGATGGTCGAAGGTGCAGGCAGCGAGTTCGTCTGGGGATTCCAGCCCACGGCCTTCAGCAAGGCGGCGATGAGCCCGCGCGAAGCGAAGATTTCCGCAGTCGGACATCCGCAATACGACGCGGCGCTTCGGAAGTTGCCGTTCCTCTACGAGGCCTTCCCGCAACTCGCCCGCCTGCCGTCAGACGTGCGAGTGGTGGATGCCCATCGGGCGTTCGGACGGTACGGGGCGTCTGATGACCTCTTCTACGACTACGCGCACACCACACCGGCGGGGGACGAGAAGCTGGCGGAACTGTATTTCGCGGAACTGACCGCCCGAATGACGGCGACTGGTCGCGTCTGATCGTCAGGCTCCGCGGCCGGCCGTCGGGCGTTGTTCGGACGCCCACGCCTTCAGTTGGTCCGCGGCGGTTGCCGCATCAGGTCCGAATCCGTCCGCACCGATTTCTGAGGCGTAGCGCTCTGACACGGGGGCGCCGCCGACGATGAATCTGAAGCGGCTCCGGAGCCCTTCGGCCTCGAACCGCTCGATCACCGTCCGCATGATCGGCATCGTGGTCGTCAGCAGCGCGGACATGCCGACGACGGTGGCCTCCGGATGCCGTTTCGCGGCATCGAGAAAGACGCCGGGCGCAACGTCCACGCCGAGATCGATCACGGTGAAGCCGGCTGACTTGGCGAAGATCCGGACGAGGTTCTTGCCGAGACTGTGCAGATCGCCTTCGACGGTGCCGAGCAGCAGCGTTCCGCGTGAGCCGATCGCGTTCCGTCGGAGGCGCGGCTCGATGACCGACAATCCGGCCTGCATCGCCCGGGCGGCCAGCAGTACTTCGGGGACGAAGATTTCACTGGTCTTGAATCGCTGCCCGACTCGTTCCATGGCGTCGAGCAGCCCGAACCGGAGAACCTCCTCGGCCTCGACGCCCTCGGCGAGGAGCGCCGTCGCACGCTCCCGCGCGAGGTTTGCGGCGCCCTCTTCGACTGCCTCGGACAAGTCGCGACATGTCACGCCGGTGATCCTCCACCCTGTCTCTCCATCCACTCCCGCACCGACTCGAATCGGTCGATTGACGTCGGCAGGCCGTCGGCCACGACCCAGAGCAGCATGTGTGACCGGCGAATCCGCGGACTGTAGAACTCGTCGAGTGCCTGCCAGATCGACTCCCGTGTCGCGCCGGGCTCCTGAAACGCCGGCAGCGTGGTTCCCAGTTGGACGAGATCCTCGCCGAGCACATCGAGCGCTTCTTCCGGCCCGCAGTCACCGACAGGTGGAGGTGTCAGCCCGTTGATGGCGTCGATCCCGGCACCTGCCAGCATCGGCAGCAGGTGGTGGAGGAGCCCGCACATGTGTAACACGATCTTCTTGCCGTGGCGGTGGGTCGCGTCGATGTACTCGGTCACGTGCGGAAGGCTCAAGCGACGGTAGTACCGGGGGCTGGTGAGAGTCGAACTGGTGTTCTCGATGGCCATCAGCGCCGGAGCCGCGGTCAGCGCCGCCGTGATCTCGCACTCCTGGAGGCGACAGCGTTGCATCTCGGCCATCAGGTCCGTCATGTCGGAGGGATGGTCCTCGAGGTAGTAATAGAACTGCTCGAGGCCGAGGTCTGTCTGGATCAGCTGCTGCACCGGCGAAGGTTCAAGCGTCGGCAGGTACAGGCCATCCTCTCCCACCAGGTCGATGGCCCGGCGTTCGGACGCGCGCGCGCCGGGATCTGGTTCGTAGTGGCTCTCGCGCCAAATCCGTGCGAGAAGGCGGAGTTCCTCCGCGCTGGTCACCGTGTACTTGATCGGGTGGCTCTTCCGCCACACGGTCGCCAGCTCGCCCCACGGGGAGACCATACGTCGCTCGACGATGTCGTCCCGACTCGACCAGGAGGTTTCGATCGGCTGGACCCGGCGGATGTACTGCGCCCACGCCTCGGGTGGCAGATGGTGGTTGCCCTGCTGGAGGATGTCGCAATCGATGTGGCGGTAGAACTCGAGGATGGACATGCCTCGACGGCGATCGTCCATCCCGCTGAGCGTGGCGGTATCGGCGAGCGTCGTCCATGCCAGCCGGTCGACTGGCTGCCGGTCGAGAATCCGCGTGAGCCTCTCGCGCTTCGTCATTCCAACACACCGCTCAGCAGCGAAGCAGCGTCCCCGATCCGGTAGACGCTTCGGTTTGCGCCCAGGAACGCGACTGTCTCGAAGGCGACGCCCAGGAACAGCGCCTCCCAGGTGCGTTGACCGTCGAGCGCGTCGAGGAAGCGGAGACGCACGAGGTGTCGCCAGTCCCTGAGGACCTCGGCGTCCCGCCAATCCGACGGTCGGCACCAGTCCAGCGGACGCGTCACGATGGAGAACACGACGGGGTCCTGCTCGTGGCACTGCGCTCGAATGATCTTCAGGATCTCGCCAGCTGACCGCGACGAGCCGATCGCCCACGCACGCGTTCCGCCAGCAACGGCGCGAGCCAGCGGCACGACCTCCACGCCCTCGACGGTCGTACCGTGAAGCGCGCGGTTGCCGTCGGCAATGAGTTCGATCCCGACGCCCCTTCGCCGCAAGGCCCGCGCCAGGGTGCGGCCGTTCCCGCCGGCGCCGTAGATCGCAAGGCTGGCGATCCCGGATCGCGATATGGATGTGGCCAACGCCTCCATCTCGAGCTGCTGCAACAGCCGCGGATCGATACGCCTGGGAGGTGGAACCTTCAGGGCCCGTGCCCTGCGCAGGACGACCGCCAGGCGGGTGGGATCCGCCTCGGCTTGGTACCACTGCGCGGCGAACCGAGCCCGGTCGTCTGCCGTCAGCGGCTCGACCGCGAGCGCGTCCGGGGTGACCGGCTGATCATCGGCGTCCGGCGGCAGTATGAGCCGATCGAGCCATGCTCCCAGGGCGACGCTCCGCGCCATGTCGGCGGAG
The DNA here is from genome assembly GCA_036504215.1 of Vicinamibacterales bacterium. NCBI lineage: Bacteria > Pseudomonadati > Acidobacteriota > Vicinamibacteria > Vicinamibacterales > Vicinamibacterales bacterium. Next base: position 63,086 of record DASXVO010000090.1, read on the forward strand.
ATCGTCACCTTGATCCTCTTGTTGCAGCGCGCGCAGCCGGTGAGCACCCAGACGGTCTCCTCCGCCGCCTGCTCGAAATTTTCGACCATCTCGGTGAATGCGAGCGGGTGCCGGCAGTGCGGACACTCGCCCTGGACCCGCCAGTAGTGGTCCATATGCGAATCGTGCGCTGCAGAGGGCAACAGGCTGGTGAGCGGCTCGATGGCGGTCGCTGGCGCGATCTTGACCCAGTCGTACTGCCAGAGCGAGGCGAGCGCGGTCTGACACCAGCCGAACCACGCCTCGTCGGACATCGAGGTCATGTTCAGGGGCATGGCGTCCATCGTCTCGTAGTATCGCAGGCGGTCGGCGATCAGGCCGGTGTCGAGGCAGCGGTCGAACAGGGCGCTGCCGGGATAGGGCCTCACGGTGGCGAACTGGATGACCGCGTCGCGGCAGTGGGTGTCGTGGAACGCCAGCGACTCGCGGATGGTGTCGAGCGTCTCCGCCGGATCGCCGAAGATCAGGTTCCCGCCGAAGGCCACTTCCGCCTCTGCGGCCGCGCGGATTCCGTTGAGCACGAGTTCCGGAGAAGATCGTTTGTTCATGCTCGCCAGAACACTGGGACTCGCGCTCTCGAATCCATACGAGAAATGGAAACAGCCCGCTTTCTTGGCGAGTTTCACGGTCGGCCCGTCGAGCGCTGCGCGCGCGTGGGTCTGGAAGGCCCAGTCGAAGTCCCAGCCCCGGCGCTCGCGCGCCTCGATCAGGCGCTCACAGAACTGCTTCAGTCTGCCCTTGTTGGCCGCGAACAGTTCGTCGACGATGAGCATGACGTTGAACTGCGTCCGTTCGTAGAACAGCCCGATCTCCTCGAGACAGTTGTCGATGGTGCGGGCGCGATAGTGCGGCCCATGGCCGTGAATGCAGAAGGTGCACCTGAACGGACAGCCGCGTGCGGTGACAACCGTGACGAGCCTGGGCCGCACGCGCGTGTAGCGGTAGAAGTACGGTGCGGCCGCGGAGTACCGCTCTATCATCTCGTCCGCGCCGAAGGGCGAGTAGTCGGGAAACGGCAGCGAGTTGATGTCGCGGGAGGCGTGGACAACCGGCGTGAAGCACGCGCGCCCGTCCTGCCAGTAGCCGATGTTGGGCACGTCGGCCAGCGGGCGTCGGTGTTCGAGCGTCTCCACGAGGCGGACGAGCGCGTCTTCGGCTTCGCCCACCACGCAGAAATCGGGGCGCAGCGTCTGAAAGACGAGCGCGGCATCGTGATTGACGATCCCGCCGCCGAGCACGACGGGCGTGTGCGGGGCGAGGTCCCGAAGCAGGCGCAGCGTGTCCCGAAAGAACATGTACGAGGTGCACAAGCCGCCCATGCACACGAGATCGGGCTGGTACTCGCTGAGCGCGCGGGAGACGCGGAGGCGGACCATCTCGTCCGGGTTCGGGAACGTGAAATCGTTGTTCGGATTGCACCCGCAGACTTCGTGGCCCGCTTCTCGCAGCGCGGCCGCCAGGTAGCCGTATCCAGTCGGAAACGTGAACATGGATACGAAGCCCGGAAGGTGCGGCACGATCATCAGGATTCGCATCGTGTTCCTCCCCCCTACGCCGTCCGCGAGGCCGACGCCATGTCGATTCGCCGCTGGATCTTCGCCTTCAGCGCCCCGATCTCGATCTGGCCGCGGAGCGGACAGATCGCGCAGTACTGGTCGAGCTCGCCCCGCAGCAGTTGGCCGCGAATGCGACGCGCGACGTCGCCGTCGAGGACGCGTTCGAGCGTCGTCGTGCGGTCGAGACGGCCGATTGACCACTCGGAGAAACAGCACGGCCTGACGGCCCCGTCGCCCAGAATCTGGACGAACGTCCACGGATCGGTGCAATCGCGCGTGAACCCGGCCGGAACGGACTCGACGTAGGTGACGCGCCCGCCAGTGCCCCCTGTGCCATCCGGCGTCGTCACGCGTTCGACGGTCCGTGCGCCGGTATCCGCGCGACGTTCGAGCGCATCGAGTCGTGCGGAGAAATTCGGCGGCACGTCGAGCGTCAGCCCGTGGCGGCTGGCCAGATCGATCGCCGCACGAACTGTCGAGACCGCCTTGCGGGCTGCGCCGCCGTCGAGCGACCAGATGCTGGCAGCGTTCTCGTCGATGGTCGGATACTCGACCAGGTCGCGAATTCCGAGGGAATCCGCGCCGACAGCCGACCCAAACGCAGCCAGTCGATCGAGGTGCGTCACGGCATCGGCCGAGAGAACCGCCAGGATCGACAGCCGACGCGCCTGCCCGTCGCTCCGCAGGATCTGCGCGGTCCTGACGGCCATCAGGTTGTAGACGATCGTCCGGGCATCCGCGCTCCGACGGAGCGACCGCAGCACATCGATGTCGAGACAGTCGATCGACACGTTCAGCCACGACACCTTCGACAGCGTCTCAACCTCGTCCGGCGTCAGGAGTCTGGCGAGGTTCACAGTCGTGGCCAGCCGCACCCCGAGGTCGAGCAGCCGCTTGCAGCGAGCGCACCAGTCCGGCGCCGCCGTGAGATCCCCAGCGCCCGTCAGATCCACCACGGCTTCGGGATATCGCCGCAGATGGTCGACGACGGCATCGAACAACTCCGACGTCATCACGCGCGTGGCGGTGAACTCCGGCATGCTCTGGTGGCAGTACCTGCAGCGAAGGTTGCAGGAATCCGTCAGCTCGAGGATCAGCCGGGTCGTGAGCTCCGGCCTCCCGGCGAGGAGCGCCTCATGGGAATCGACGTCGTGAACGGTGTTGTGCTCGGTCATGGATCTGGACCACGAATCGAGAGGCCTTCGTTGTCGTGGATGCGTGCTATGTTACCCGCGGACGCCGGCCCGGGCCATGCGTCGTTTCGGCGGCCGCGTTCGAATCAGCGATCGGGCCGACGCGCTCCGCCGATGTCAGCAGATGCCAATCGGCCGGTCCATTACCGAGAGGGCGAAATGGATCTCCGTCCGTTCATCACTACGACCGAACAGCTCGAGCGGGGGCTTGAGTTCATCAGACACGGCGAACTGTTCTACCAGCCGTTTATCCTCGCGGACGAGATCGAGGTCGGCGAGGGCCACAACTTTTGCAAGGGATATGCCGGAGCGACCAGACCCGGGGATTTCAGCATCCACGCGAAGGGAATCGACATCGGGCCCTATCAGCCTCCCGCCGATGTCGGCTTCTTCCGGGAGTGCAACGCCGAGTACCGCCGACTCTACGACCACATCGCCGACGCGATCTGCCGGCATGCGGGAGATCGACTCGGCCAGTTCTCCATCGCCGAGGTCGGCTGCAACACCGGTCTGAACCTCTTCAACCTCGCGGTTCGAGGAGCCGGCTCGTGCTGCGGGTACGACTGGAACGACATGACGAGGATCTTCGGCTGGCTCAATAGCCTCCTCGGGACCAACGTACGCTTCCAGACCGCTATCTACGACAGCCTGTCGCATCACCTTGCAAAGGGTGTCGTCCTCCCGGAGGTCGACATCATCATCAACGCGATGTTCCTGCAGCATCAGTGTGACCCACTCCAGGCGCTGTGCTTTCTGTGCGACCGCGCACGCCACGGCATCTTCCTCTGGGTCGAAACCGGCCTCGAGACCGCGGATCAGGCCGTGCTCTATCCGTCGACTCCCTACCTGGCATACTTCGACACCGGCCTTGCGTTTCCGCTGAACTTCAACCAGGAGGTCCGGATCTCCGAGCCCATGCTGCTGCGGGCGCTGCGCGACCTCGGCTTCGAGGACGTAGATGTGTTCGAGCGGTTCCTTCCCGGATTGTCCCCCCGGTGGGAACAGTTCCAGCGGACCTTCCGGATGTACTACGCGACCCGCACCCATCGGCGCAAGAGCGCCTATTGGCGCGCTTCCACGGCCGCTTAGATCCGGTCGGGTTCCGTGAACGAGATGACGCCGCGGGGATGGCGTGTGCCAAGGCCTGTCGTGACCACGGGCTCGGCCATGTCGAAGCCCTTGTCCGGGTCACCGCGCGCGGGCTCGTATCCGCCGGTTTCCTGATTGCAGATGCCGATGCGGAGGTCGGTGACTGTCGCGTCAGTGCGAACGCCGACCGCACAGAGATACCAATCCGATCCGATGCGTGCCATCGACGCGTCGACCTCGTCACCGCCTCCGACCGTGTGATGCGTCATGGCGGCAAAGTCGAAGACGACGACGACGCCGAGATCGATCAGCTGGATGTACAGGGTGGACCGGCCGACCGGACGAAGCGCCACGGCGTGCGTCTGCGTTCCCCGAAACCCGAGCCCGAGGCACACGGCGCGATGCCAGCCCCCTGTCCCGTCCTCCCGAACTTCGTGGACGTGGGCGAGCGTGGCGTCGATGACGGTCCGCGCCGTGGCCACGGTGGCTCCCTCGCCGAACCAGCCCGAGAGTGCCTGTGGACCAACCGTGCGGCACGGTCTCCCACCGGGAAGCGTGCGAAGCCTGCTGTCATCGAACGATACGTTTGTGGCGTCTGCCATCTGGCGCAGCGAGCAGCCGAGCGTGACCGCAATGTCTCTGCGCGAGGCCGCGCCGGCGGCAAAATCGAACCATCGGTCGATCAGGGGCCGGTCGCCCTCCACTCTGTGTCGGCCGGCCAACAGGCGAGCGGCGCGCCACCGCGCTTCGTCGCCGCGGCGCCACGCGGCCGCGAGGCTGGCCCGCAAGCCGTTGACGGCAACCGTCGGAAGCGCCATATCGCCCGGGCTGCGCTGTTCGATGCCTTCTCCGTGGAGAATGCCTCCGCCCGTTGCGTTGATCACTCGGATGTCCGAGCGTTCGACGATCCGAGCGGCGAGCCAGTCGCGGAACTGGACGAAGTGCGGTGCGGTGCGCACAGGACGCCCACCGACGTCCGGCGTCTCGATCGTGTGGTTCCCTTCGAGCGACGCCCGCACCGCCGACCGCCGCGCGTCGTCGGTCTGGAGATGCGTCCAGTCCGCTTCATAGACGGTGTTCCGGCAGTAGGCCAGGTCCGAGGTGTATGCGAGATCGGCACCAGTGAAGACGATCGGGTTGCATCCCATCCGGCACGCGAGGTCGAATGTGCTGGTGAGCACGGACCCCCACGCTTCGAGTGTGCCGCGGTCGAGCCCCTGCTCCTTCAGCCAGGGCCACGGTTCGTGATCGCTGACGCGGAAGGTGAAGGTGCGCCCGGCGAAGGCATCGAACGCCGGCGGGTCGAGGCTGCCCTCTCCAACGAGCCACACGCCCGTAACATCGTCGATACCCCTCAGGTGGCGACCGTTGCGCTCGCTGGGATCGAGCCCCACCACGAGCGGCGGCACGATCCCGGCCGCCAACAGCGGCCGCAGGGCTGTGTCCACGGCGATCACGCAGGCCCTGTCTGCCATGCGTGCAATGTTGGGGAGGTTCCCGTCGAGCGACGGCCCGGCGGCGACCAGGATTGCTGGGATGCCGGAGAACTGGCCGAAGAGCGAGGCCACGTCGCCCTCCGAAGCGATCACGGGGACGTTTTCCAGCGTATTGAGGAGGTAGGGCGCGACGAACCTCTTTCCCGCCTCGGCGTTGGATCGCGCACCAACCACGACGCGGTCGGCCACGATTCTCGCCTGTTCGACTGCCGCCGAGAATTCCCGCAGGAGGACCGGCGATACGATGAACGGAACCGGGTGGGCCGGCGCGACCAACTTCCAGGCGTCGATGGCGCCGCGGTAGCGAGGGCCCACGAGCAGAGTCAGCCGCTCCGTCTCGAAGAACTGTGTCCAGTCGCGGCGCGCGAGAAAGAAGCGCGCCGTGGCCGGCAGTGGCTCGAGCGCGAGGACCTTCGTCGTTGTCGAGCGCCGCTCGATTGCGTCGACGACGTAGCCGAGACCGAGCCCGATGACGATCACCAGCGGAGGGTCACCGGCCGCGAACGCGGGTGCAACCAGGTTGTCCGCTTCCTGCAGCGGATCGCGAGCACTGTGGAGTCGGACCCAGCGTCCGCCGGAGGCCTGAACCACGGCGGCCATCGGCGAGCCGTCCTCCAGACGGGCGTACGGCTCGACGTCGGCGATCTCGAACACCCCGCCGCGCGACCGTCTCAGGACGTCGAGATTCGCCTGGAGCACCCGCTCGCTTCCAGGGTCCAGGGCCGCTTCGCTCATCTGCCTCATGGCTCCAGGCTCCCGGCCGTCACACACAACTCGCGCGGGACGTCTCCTCGTGGACGTCCTCGAGGAACTTCTTCCGAACGGCGCACGGGGCGCGTTCGCAGACGGACCCGGGCACTTCGACCACCTCGCAGCACGGAAAGACCCGGCCGTCCCAGTTGATGATCAGTCCGCCGAAGGGCAGTTCCCCAAGTCGATGTGCATCGCACTGGGAATCGGCGGATGGGAGTTCACCGACCGTCCCTCGTCTCGAGGAAGTGCCTGTACGTGCGCTCCAGGCCGTCGCGGAGCGTGGTCCGAGGCACGAAACCCAGACGGGCGGCGGCGCCGCCATCGAGCGTCTTCCTCGGCGCCCCATCGGGCCTGCTCGTGTCGAATTCCAGGCGCCCCTCGAATCCCACTACCGCGCGGATGGTCGTCGCAAGTTCCGCGATCGTCACGTCCTGCCCGGCGCTCAGGTTGATCGGAGCCTCGCCGTCGTACCGGTCGAGGGTGAGCAGACACGCCTCGGCGAGATCGTCGACGTAGAGAAAGTCGCGCCTCTGGTTGCCCGATCCCCACACCCGAAACATCGGCTCGGCCGCGACCTTTGCCTCGTGCATCCGGCGCAGCATCCCGGAAACCACGTGCGAGTCCTCCGGCGAGAAGTCGTCGCCCGGGCCGTAGATGTCGGCCGGGATGGCGCCGACGAAGCGCACGCCGTGCTGCGTCCGGTAGGCGCGGCACATCGCCAGGCCCGCCAGGCGGGCCGTGGCGAACGCCTCGCTCGTGGGCTCGAGCGGCCCGGTCATCAGTTGCGTCGGACCCATCGGCTGCGCGGTCTCGCGAGGGTAGACGCAGGAACTGGCCAGGTACAGCAACCGGTCGACACCTGACCGGCTGGCGGCCTCGAGACAGTGCGTCTGCGCGAGCAGGTTGTTTCGCATCAGGTCCGCGGGCTCGCGCTGGTTGCGCGAGATCCCGCCGGAGGCTCCCGCCGCAACGATCGCCCACGTCGCGTTCGACGCGCGGAACCACCGGTCGACCGCGGTGCGGTCCTCGAAGTCCGGCTCGGGCTCACAGGTTGCGAGAACGACATCAGCCCGCAAGGCACACACGCGCTGCACCGCACGGCCGATCATCGTGCCTTGGCCTGCCACGAGCAGGCGGGGCGGGGTGCCGGGATCCGTCGGGCCCGCCATCACACGTTCCCCTGGGGGCTCTTCGGAAACATCTGACTCCCCTTCAGGACTTCGGCGATTCCCTGGTCGAGCGAATGAGCGGGGCGGAATCCGGTCCGCTCGATCTTCTCGTTCGACACGATGTAGTCGCGCTTGTCCGGGTCCTTGCTGAGGGCCGACTCCAGGGAGACGAAGTCCGGGACCTGCTGCTTGATACGGTCGCAGAGTTCGAGCTTCGACAGATTGGCCTCGGAGAGGCCGACGTTGTAGATCTCGCCGCCCATCGTCTCGAAGTGGTCGATCGCGTGGAGGAACGCTCGCGCCACATCGCGCACGTGGATGTAGTTCCTCTTGAAATGCCCTTCGAAGACCACGACGAAGCGGTCGCGCCAGGCCCTGAAGGTGAAGTCGTTGACGAGCAGATCGAACCGCATCCGCGGCGACATCCCGAAGACCGTTGCAAGCCGGAGACTGACGGACGCCGGATGAGTGTCGAGGAGGATCTGCTCGGCCTCGACCTTCAGGCGGCCGTACAGCGAGATCGGTCGCATTGGGCTCTCTTCCGTGCAGAACTTCCCGACCTCCCCGATTCCGTAGCCCGAATTGCTGACGGGCATCAAGACCCGCTGTTGGGGGCTCAGGCGCGGGAGCATCTCCGCGATCGCATCCCGGTTCGTCGTCGTCGCGGCCACCGGGTCCCGGTCGCACAAGGGCGCTCCGACGAGAGCCGCGAGCGGAATGACGATGTCGGCGCTCGCAAGCAGTGGGTCGAGATCGGAGCGAAGCCGGGCATCGCCGCGGACGAGCCGGAAGTGCGGGTGATGACAG